>DATBWN010000127.1:0-6644 GCA_036514755.1 Dehalococcoidia bacterium
GACGTCGAGGTCGAGGGCCAGACGCGGCGCATCCGCGTCAACCGCGTCCACCTGGAGGAGGACACGGCGCGGCTGCTCCACCGCACGGACGGCAGCGGCGACGGCTACTCGCTGCTGGACGTCAACCGCGCCGGCATGCCGCTGATGGAGATCGTCACGGAGCCGGACGCGCGCTCGCCGGCGGAGGCCATCGCCTACCTAACGAAGCTGCGCCAGATCCTGCGCTACCTGGACGTGAGCGACGCGAACATGGAGGAGGGCAGCTTCCGCTGCGAGCCGAACCTCAGCCTGCGGCCGCGCGGCGCGAGCGAGCTCGGCGCCAAGGTTGAGCTGAAGAACCTCAACAGCTTTCGCGCCGCCCACCGCGCCATGGAGTTCGAGGTCGAGCGCCAGGGGCGTGTCCTCGAAGGCGGCGGCCGCATCGTCCAGGAGACGCGCGGCTGGCGCGAGGAGGCGGGCGAGACGGCCAGCCAGCGCTCCAAGGAGTTCGCCCACGACTACCGCTACTTCCCGGAGCCCGACCTGCCGCCGATCGCCGTCTCGCGCGCCCGGGTGGCGGAGCTGCGCCACCGCCTGCCGGAGTTGCCCGACGCCCGCCGCCAGCGGTTTGTTCAGGACTACGACTTCACGTCAATCGATGTGGAGTCACTCACCGAATCGAAGGCAGTCGCCGACTACTTTGAGGCGGCCCTTTCGTCAGCACTTGCGAAAGCTCCCGGCAAGAGGCAACTGCTTCCTAGACTCGTGAAGAACTGGCTTCTTCGGGACCTGAATAGCCTGCTGCACAACGACAACCTCGAGGTCGACAAGTCGCCAGTTTCGTCTGAGCGGTTGGCCGAACTGGTACTGCTTGTCGAAAGTGGGGCCATCAGCGGTACGGCTGGCCGGGAGGTGCTTGCCACAATGTATGCGACGCGCCAGGACGCCGCGTCGATCGTGACCGAGCGCGGCCTCGGCAAGATCGAGGACGAGAACGTGGTCGCCGAGGCCGTGCGCAAGGTCATCGCGGCGAACGCCAAGGCCGTCGCCGACTACCGCGCCGGCAAGACGGAGGCCCTCAAGGCGCTCATGGGCCCCGTGATGAAGGAGACGCGCGGCCGGGCCAACGCCGCCGAGGTGCAGGCTATGCTACGCGCTGAGCTAGATCGAGGCTGACGGGCGCTCGGTTTGGCAGAAGGAAGGGAAGCCTTATAATTCGCCAGACGATGCGAACCCTGCGCAGCGCTAGCTTCATCAAGTGGTTCTACCTCGGCATGCACATCAAGCGCTGGCTGGCGCTGGTGCTGCTCGGCGTGACGATAATGGGCCTCGGCTTCGGCTACGTCCTGCGCGAGGTCTACCTCAACTACACCTTCCCTGACTGGGTGTACTACGTCACACTGCAGTTCATCCCGCGTTTCGTGCGCGGCGCCCTCTTCATCGGCGTCGCCCTCGGCCTCATCACGTTCGGCGTCTGGAAGCTGCAGATCTCCCTCCTCGCCGCGGTGGGCCGCGCGCCGCGCGACGAGGGCCTGCTCGAGACGATCTACAACTTCCGCTACCGCGCCCGCGGGCCAAAGGTCGTCGCCATCGGCGGCGGCACCGGCCTGCCCGTCCTCCTGCGCGGCCTCAAGGAGCGCACGAGCAACCTGACGGCCATCGTCACCGTCGGCGATGACGGCGGCTCTTCTGGCCGCCTGCGCCGCGAGCTGGGCGTCCTGCCGCCCGGCGACGTGCGCAACTGCATCGCCGCCTTGGCGGAGGCGGAGCCGCTGATGACGCGCCTCTTCCAGTACCGCTTCAACGAGGGCTCCGGCCTGGAGGGTCACAGCTTCGGCAACCTGTTCATCGTCGCCATGTCCGGCATCACCGGCAACTTCGAGGAGGCGGTGCGGGAGACGAGCCGCGTCCTCGCCGTGCGCGGCTTCATCCTCCCCTCCTCCCTCAACCACGTCACCGTTCACGCCCGCACCGAGGATGAGCAGACGATCAGCGGCGAGTCGAACATCCCCCTGGGCGGCAAGCGCATCCGCGAGGTCTTCCTCCAGCCCGCGAACGTCCAGGCCAACCCGGAGGCGATCCGCGCCATCCTGGAGGCGGACGTGGTGGTCTGCGGGCCCGGCAGCCTCCTCACCAGCGTGCTGCCCAACCTCCTCGTCGACGGCATACGCCAGGCGCTCGCCATCTCCCAGGCGACGAAGATCTACGTCTGCAACGTCGCCACGCAGCAGGGCGAGACGGACGGCTTCAGGGTCAGCGACCACTTCGAGACGCTGGTGCGCCACATCGGGCCTGGGCTCTTCGACTACGTCCTCGCCAACGACAACGTCGCCGGGCCGCTGCCGGAGGCCTGGCACTCCCAGCCCGTGGTCGTCGACGCGCCGGTGGTGGACGGAGCGCGCGTCGTCACGGCGGACGTCGTGGCGGAGAAGTACCGCTTCCACCACGACTCCGAGAAGCTGGCCGCGGCGATCATGAAGCTCTACGGTGAAGGCAGGCCGGCTCCCGAGCCCCCCCTCGAACTGGCCGTCGCCCAGCCGACGCGCTAGACTGAGGCGAATGGACTTCCACGATTACCTGAACCTGGGCCAGATGCTCGTCTCCGCGGTGCTGATCCTGGTCATCCTCCTCCAGGCGAAGGGCTCCGGCTTCGGCGCGGGGCTGGGCGGCACCACCTCGTCCTTCCGCACGCGTCGCGGCCTGGAGAAGACGCTGTTCCAGGCAACGATCTTCCTCGTGATCGTCTTCCTCGCCATGTCCGCCTGGAGCGTCAAGGAGTTCTAAGCGAGCGTCCGGTGAAGCCTCCCCAGGTGGGCCAGACGCCAACGCCGTGCCGAGTCGACGCGGTCGCTGGCTCTTCCTGATCGTCCTCCTCGGCGGCGTCGGCGCCTTCACGGGCCTCTGGTACGCGGCGACAGGCGGCTCCGGCGGCAGCGACCCGGCCTTCGGCGGTCTTTACGTCGAGGGTGTGGCCGGCGCGCCTTCCCGCATTAACCCCCTCTTCGCGGCCCAGAACGAGGTAGACGAGGCGCTGGCCTCCCTCATCTTCGCCGGCCTCACCCGCCTGGACGAGCAGGGCACGCCGCTGCCCGACCTCGCCGAGGACTGGACGGTCAGCGCCGATGGCCGAACGTACACCTTCCGCCTGCGCGAGGGCCTCGTCTGGCAGGACGGCGCGCCCCTGACCGCCGACGACGTGATCTTCACCTACGGCCTCCTGCAATCGCCCGGCCTGCGCTCGCCGCCGGCGCTGAGCAGGCTCCTGGCGGAAGCGACGATGGCACGCAAGGACAGCCTGACGGTCACCATCCAGCTGCCGCAGCCCTTCGCGCCGCTGCCGGCTCACCTGACGCTGGGCATCCTGCCCCTGCACCTGCTGGGGGACATCCCGCCAGCCGCGCTGTTCGACGCGCCCTTCAACCTGCAGCCCGTCGGAGCCGGGCCCTACCGGCTGGAGGAGCTGACGGGCGAGCGCGCCCGGCTCGAGGCGAACCCGGCCTACCACCTGCGCCAGCCCTTCGTCCAGCGCCTGGAGCTGCGTTTCTATCGCGACGAGAGCGCCCTCATCGCCGCCCTTAAGAGCCGCGACGTCCAGGGCGCCTTCTTCCGCGCGCCCCTCAGCGCCGGCGACCTCGTCTACCTGGAGCGTCGCGGCGACCTGCGCCAGTCGACGCTGCCGACAGGCGCGGTGACCTTCGTCTACCTGAACCTGCGCCTGCCCATCTTCGAGGACCGCCGCGTGCGTCAGGCCCTGCTCTACGCCCTCGACCGCGGCGCCATCATCGAGGAGGCCCTGGGCGGCCAGGCCCTGCCGGCCGACTCGCCCATCGCGCCGGGGAGCTGGGCCTACGCGCCCTCGCTCGGCCGCTACGAGACGGACCCGGAGATCGCCGGCCTGCTCCTGGACGAGGCCGGCTGGCGCCTGGACGGGCGCGGCGTGCGCACCAAGGAAGGCGTCGAGCTGGCCTTCACGCTCGCCTGCACGTCCGACCCGCAGCAGGTGGCGCTGGCCCGCGCCATCGCCAAGCGCTGGAGCGAGGTCGGCGCGCGCGTCGTCGTCGCGCCCAGCGGCACGACGACGCTGGTGCGCGACCTGCTGGAGCCGCGCCGCTACGAGGCCGCCCTCTTCGTCCGCGCCGGCGACGCCGACCCGGACCCCTACCCGGCGTGGCACAGCACCCAGACCGGCTCCAAGGGCGGCAACCTCAGCTTGCTCAACGACCAGCGCTTCGACCGCATCCTGGAGGAGGCGCGGCTGCTCGCCTCGCAGGCGCGGCGCAGGGACCTCTACGGCGAGGTCCAGGAGCTCTTCGCCCAGGAGGTGCCCGCCATCCCCCTCTTCGCCTCGACTTCGCTCTACGTCCAGAAGGCCTCGCTCCAGGGCGTCCGCGTCGGCCTGCTGGAGGGCGCCGGCGCCCGCTTCTGGCAGGTGCACGAATGGTACCTGAAGACGACTCGCTAAGCGGCTCCCGACGCGTTATCACGCTGCTCACGGACTTCGGCCTGAGCGACGCCTACGTCGGCGTCATGAAGGGCGTCATCCTCTCGCGCGCGCCGAGCGCGAGCATCGTCGACCTCACGCACGAAGTGGCGCCGCAAGCGATCACGCAAGGCGCGTTCCTCCTGGAGACCGCCCTTCGACAGGCTCAGGACGCAGCCTGGCGCTTCTTCCCGGCGGCCAGCGTCCATCTCGCCGTCGTCGACCCGGGCGTCGGCACGCCGCGACGCCGCCTTGCCCTGAGCGCCGGCGGCCACTACTTCGTCGGGCCGGACAACGGCGTGCTCTCGGCGGCGCTGCCGGCGTCGACACGGGGCAGCCGACGGCCCGGCGAGTCCTACGAGAGCCGCACCGTCAGTCTGACGGCCGAGGTCATCGCCGTCGCCATCGAGAACGAGGCGCTGCTGCTCCGCCCCGTCAGCGCCACCTTCGAGGCGCGCGACGCCTTCGCGCCGGCGGCCGCCCACCTCGCGGCCGGCGGGGCGCTGGCGGACCTCGGCCCGCGCGTGCACGAGGCGCAGGCGCTCCCCGCCTTCCGGGCGCCGGAGCTGGGCGAAGGCCTGGAGGGCCGCGTGATCCACGTCGACCGCTTTGGCAACCTGATCACCGACATCCTCGTCGGCGACCTGCCGTCACAGCCGGCGTTCAGCGTCGCCGGCCGGCGGCTGCGCCTCGCAGAGACGTACGCGGCCGCTTCCGGGCTCGCGGCCATCGTCGGCAGTAGCGGCTTCGTCGAGGTCGCCCTGACCATGGGAAGCGCCGCCGCCGTCCTCGGCCTCGGCCCCGGCGACCGGGTCAAAGTAACAGGTAACAGGTAACAAAGAACGCCTCGTCAGGGCGGGGCGGGGTGGACTTGTTACCTATTACTTGTTACTTGTAACTCGCGATGCGCATCGTCTTCCTCGGCTCGCCCGCCTTCGCGCTGCCGTCCCTCGAAGCGCTGCTCGCCAGCGGCCACGAGGTCGTCGCCGTCGTCAGCCAGCCGGACCGGCCGGCCGGCCGCGGCCACCGGCCGACGCCGCCGCCCGCGAAGCTGCTGGCGCAGGCGCGCGGCATCGCCGTCATCCAGGCGGAGAACGTCAGCGAGCCGGGGCGAGTGGAGCAGCTGCGCGCCCTGGCGCCGGACGTCTTCGTCGTCGCCGCCTTCGGCCAGATCCTGCGTCAGCGGCTGCTGGACGTGCCCAGGCGCGGCTGCCTCAACGTCCACGCCTCACTCTTGCCGCGACACCGGGGCGCGGCGCCCATCGCCGCCGCCATCCTCGCCGGCGACGAGGCCACAGGCGTGACGGTCATGGAGGTCGTGCGCGCCCTGGACGCCGGGCCCGTCGTCGCCCAGCTGCGGGAGCCGATCTCGCCTTTCGACACGACGGGCACGCTGGAGGAACGCCTGGCGCGCGCCGGCGGTCGCCTCCTGGGCGAGACCCTGGACGACTGGTACGCCGGCCGCCTGCAGCCAACACCGCAGGACGACTCCATCGTCACGTACGCGCCGCAGATCCGCCGCGCCGACGCCCGCATCGACTGGTCGCGGCCGGCCGTCGAGCTCTGGCGCCGCGTCCGCGCCTACAACCCCTGGCCTGTCGCCTTCACGACCCTTCGACAGGCTCAGGGCGCCGCCTGGCGCGGCGAGGAGCTGCGCGTCCTGGAGGCCTGGCCTCTGCAGGGCGACAGCGGCAGCGAGCCGGGCACGGTCCTGGCGCCGGAGCGCCTGCCGGAGGATGCGGGAGACGAAGAAGCGTTCTCGGTGCAGACCGGCGACGGCCGCCTGGCGGTCCGCAAGCTGCAGCGCCCCGGACGCCGCGTCCTGAGCGGCCTCGAGTTCCTGCGGGGCGAGAGAGGCCTGGTCGGCCAGCGCTTCGGCGACTAGGACTATTCTGCGGCCGGCGCCTCTTCGGCAGCGGGCGCGGCCGGCTCCTCGGCCTCGGGCGCGGCCGCCTCTTCCTCCTCGACCACCAGGCGCGGCGCCGCGACCTTGACCACGACGACGTCGGCGTCGTTGAGCACGGTCACGTTCGCCGGCACGCTCAGGTCGCGCACGTGGATCGCCGTCTCGAGCTCCGCGAGAGGCGTTATGTCGACCTCGATGCGCGCCGGGATGTCCAGCGGCAGCGCCTCGACGTGCAGCGCCTCGATGCCGCTCACCAGGACGCCGCTGTAGGTCTCCACC
>DATBWN010000128.1:0-3656 GCA_036514755.1 Dehalococcoidia bacterium
CTTCTTCGTCGAGTGGTGGGGCATCAGCTCGTTGGGCTTCTGGCGCTACGCCAGCAAGTTCGTCAACCTGCGCGGGCCGATCGACTTCTTCGTCGGCATCCTCGAGTTCATAGCGGAGGTTGCGCGCCTGATCAGCTTCTCGTTCCGGCTCTTCGGGAACATGCTGGCGGGGGAGATCCTGCTGCTGGTCATGACCTCGCTGATCGTGCTGGCGGCGCCGCTTCTCGTCGGCTTCTACTTCCTGGAGCTGTTCGTCGGCTTCATTCAGGCGTTCGTCTTCGGGGCGCTCACGCTCGTCTTCGCCGTGCTGGCCGTTTCGGCGCACGGGCCGGAGGGGCACGCCGAGGAGGGGCACCACTAACGTTCGTTAGGCTGTCCCGGCGGAAGAACCGGGACGTGAGAAGAGGAGGAGTCAAGTGCTTGTTCCCCTGCTGGAGATAAGCGACGAGGCGCTGAAGTTCGTCGGAGCAGCGCTAGCCATCGGCATCGGCGGCTTCGGCCCCGGCCTGGCGATCGGTAACCTCGTCGGCAAGGCGATGGAGGCACTGGGGCGCAACCCAGAGGCGCAGCCGGTGATCCAGACGAACATGATCCTGGGCATCGCCTTCGCCGAGGCGATCGCGATCTACGCCCTTGTCGTCGCCATCATGATCGGCTTCGTGTTCTAGGCGAGTAACAAGTATCAGGTAACAAGTAACAAGATGGCGATTCTCGGCATTACGGACATCGGCATCAACCTGCCCCTGCTCGTGGGGCAGCTGATCAACTTCACTCTGCTGCTCATCATCCTGCGACTCTTCGTCTATAAGCCGGTGCTGCGGATGCTGGACGAGCGCCGGGAGCGCATCCGCGCCGGGCTTTCGGCGGCGGAGCAGGGCCGCGAGCGAGAGGTCGAGGCGAACCGCCTGGCTCAGGAGCAGCTGGAGGCGGCGCGCCGCGAGGGCCAGCAGATCGTCGCGCAGGCGCAGCAGGTGGGGCAGCGGCTGCAGGAGGAGGCGCGACAGCAGGCGCAGCAGCAGCAGGAGGCGATGCTGGAGCGGGCGCGCAGCGAGATCCAGCTGGAGCGCGACGGCGCTATCGCCCAGCTCCGCCAGGAGTTCGCCGACCTGACGATATCGGCGGCGGAGAAGGTCATCGGCCAGTCGCTGGACCGGGCGGCGCATCGGCGGCTAATCGAGCAGGCGCTGGCGGAGTCGTCCTTCCGGGAGAACTAGGCGGCGATTGACATGGGACTGTCTTTGCGAGGAGCGAAGCGACGAAGCAATCCCGGTCGGGGGAACCGAGATTGCGAGGCTCGCCTGCGGCGAGCCTCGCAACGACATTCGGAGCGTATTGAGTGCCGGCGACTGAACTAGCGGCGAAGCGCTACGCCCAGGCGGCGTTCGAGCTGGCGGCGCAGGCGGGCAACCTGGCCGAGTGGTCGGGCGCCCTGGACGAGATCGCTTCGTTCATGGGCGACGATGAGGTGCGCCGCGTGCTGGAGAACACGCGCGTGGCGCAGGAAGCGAAGCAGCAGCTCATCGAGGCGGCCTTAGCCGACCTGGCGCCGCTGCCCCTGAACCTGGCGCGCCTGCTGGTGCGCAAGGCGCGCACCAACCTGGCGGGCGAGATCGCGGCCGAGTTCAAGCGGCTGGCGGAGGAGCGTGAAGGCGTCGTGCACGCGCGCGCCCTGACGGCCGTGGAGCTGAGCGGGGACGAGCGCGAGTCGCTGGCGCGGCGACTGCGAGAGCAGACGGGGCGGCAGATCGTCCTGGAGACGGCGGTGGAGCCGGGGCTGGTCGGCGGCGTTGTCGTCCAGATCGGCGACCGGCTCATCGACGCGAGCACGCGGGGGCGGCTGGCGGCGCTGCGAAAGACGCTGGCGGAGTCGATGGCATAGCCCTCAGCCTAGGTCCTCTCCTCTGAGAGAGGGGTGACAAGTCAGAGCAATCGAGCGGAGGAGCTCATGGCGGTTAGACCAGAAGAGATAACGGCGATCCTCAAGGCGCAGATCGAGCAGTTCGGCGCCGAGGCCCAGGCGGTCAACGTCGGCACCGTGGTGCAGGCGGGGGACGGCATCGCCCGCGTCCACGGCCTCTCGGAGTGCATGTACAGCGAGCTTGTGGAGTTCGAGAACGGCGCCATGGGCCTCGCCCTCAACCTGGAAGAGGAGACGGTGGGCGTCCTCGTCCTGGGCGAGTACGTCGGCATCGCGGAGGGGCAGCAGGTCAAGACGACGGGCCGCATCGCCGAGGTGCCGGTGGGCGACGCCCTGCTCGGCCGCGTCGTCGACGCACTGGGCAACCCGATCGACGGCAAGGGCCCGATCAACACGACGAAGCGGCGGGCGGTGGAGCGCATCGCGCCCAACGTGGTGACGCGCAAGGGCGTCAACGTCCCCGTCCAGACCGG
Organism: Dehalococcoidia bacterium; assembly: GCA_036514755.1. Classification (GTDB taxonomy): domain Bacteria; phylum Chloroflexota; class Dehalococcoidia; order DSTF01; family WHTK01; genus WHTK01. The sequence goes on from DATBWN010000128.1 coordinate 2,392, forward strand.
CATCAAGGCGATCGACGCGATGATCCCCATCGGCCGCGGCCAGCGGGAGCTGATCATCGGCGACCGCTCGACGGGGAAGTCGACGCTGGCCATCGACACGATCATCAACCAAAAGGGCGGCGACTTGATCTGCATCTACGTCGCCATCGGCCAGAAGGCGTCGAAGGTGGCGCAGCTGGTGGGCCTGCTGGAGCGCTACGGCGCAATGGAGCACACCGTCGTCGTCTCCGCCTCGGCCGCCGACCCGGCGCCGATGCAGTACCTGGCGCCCTACGCCGGCTGCGCCATGGGCGAAGAGTTCATGGAGGCGGGCAAGGACGCCCTCATCGTCTACGACGACCTCTCGAAGCACGCCTGGGCGTACAGGCAGGTGTCGCTGCTGCTACGGCGGCCGCCGGGGCGCGAGGCCTACCCGGGCGACGTCTTCTACCTGCACAGCCGCCTGCTGGAGCGCTCGGCGCGGCTCTCGGAGGAGTACGGCGGCGGCTCGCTGACGGCGCTGCCGATCATCGAGACGCAGGCGAACGACATCTCCGCCTACGTGCCGACGAACGTCATCTCGATCACGGACGGACAGCTCTTCCTGGAGGCGGACCTGTTCAACGCCGGCGTGCGGCCGGCGATCAACGTCGGCCTCTCGGTGTCACGCGTCGGCGGCTCGGCGCAGCGGCGGGCGATCCGCCAGGTGGCGGGGACGCTGAAGCTGGAGCTGGCGCAGTTCCGCGAGCTGCAGGCCTTCGCCCAGTTCGGCACGAGCGACCTGGACGCGGCGACGGTGCGCCAGATCGAGCGCGGCCGGCGCTTCACGGAGCTGCTGAAGCAGCAGCAGTACTCGCCCGTCTCCTTCGAGCACGAGGTGGCGATACTGTTCGCGGCGGTGCACGGCTTCCTCGACGACGTGCCGGTGGCGAAGGTGCGCGCCTTCGAGGCGGCGCTGTACAGCTTCATGGACAGCAATCACCCGGAGATCGGCGCCGAGATCAACGAGAAGATGATCCTCTCGGGCGACCTGGAGGAGAAGATGCGGGCGTCGATCCGGGAGTTCAAGCAGTCGGTGCCGGTGTAGGCGGGCAGTCGAAGAGTATGCAGAACCAGATTGGCGCGCGTGTTGCGAGAGCTAGATTCCTCGCGGAGCCTGTCCTGAGCGAAGTCGAAGGGCTCAGAATGACAGACGCGGGGTACAGGGGGCGCAGCCCCTTGACGGGGAGTCTGAGGGGTGTCCCCTCAGAGAATCCCTTCAGTTCAGGTGCGGAGCAGACAAGCCC
>DATBWN010000129.1:0-6462 GCA_036514755.1 Dehalococcoidia bacterium
TGCCCGCCGCCTAGAACAACGTGGGTGAGGTCGGTGCCGGCCATTTACGATGCGCCAGGGCTGAGATAGACTGCGCGGCAACGTCGCTCACGGTGGGAGGTACTCATGCCCTTACGAGTCGTCTACAAGTGCGCGGACGGGACGGACTTTCCCGTCGACTGGGAAGACCCGGCGGACGCGCAGCAGTTCTGGGTCAGCATGCGCGACCACAAGCCGCGGCCCAACCTGCCCATCGAGTCGAGCCATGGCAAGGACTGGTGGGCCTGGGTGCGCGAGGCGAACGCCGAGGCGCACCTGCCCCTGCCGCCGTTCATGTCCGGCCGCATGGGCGAGTTCAACGGCCACATCTACGCCGCTAGCTTCGACTTCGCGCCGCCGCCCGGCCTGGACCCCGAGGTCGCCAATGCCATGGGCCGCTTCTTGGCCCAGTACGGCGGGTCAATAGGCGTCTGGGAGAAGTACTGCCTGCCGAAGATCAGGGAGCACTGCGACCGGCTGGCGGCGGCAGACGACCGCGCCTCGGCGCGAGGGATGATCGACGAGATGAGCAGGGCCTGGGCGCTGACGATGCTCCAGATCGCGGTAATGTTTGGCCCGGCGATGGGCCTGATGGGTTTCCTCGCCCAGGAGCTGGGCGGCGACCCATCGCTGACGGCGCTGGAGCTGACGCAGGGGTTCCCGCACGCCACGCTTGACGCCGACCAGGAGCTGTGGGAGCTGGCGCAGATGGCGAAGGGCTCGGCGGAGCTGCGGGCCGCCTTCTCTGAAGCCAGCGGGAGCGAGGCGCTCAGGCGCGCCATCGAGTCGCATCCCGAGTTCAAGCAACGCTTCGACCGGTTCATGGCGGTGTATGGCGCCCGCGCCCAGGACTGGGCCCTAAGCGCGCCGACGTTTCAGGAGCGGCCGGAGATACCGCTGGGCATGATCGCCGCCTTTCTGCGGAGCGACGCGCCCGCGCCGGACGAGGCGATCCGCCGCGGCGCCGAGCGTCGGGAGTCAGCGATTGCTGACATCGAAGCGCGGATCGACGACCCGGCGAAGAAGAAGCAGCTGCGGGCGATGGCGGCGCAGGTCGCCGACCAGGTGCCGATCCAGGAGGGGCGAGCCTACTGGCAGCTCATTGCCTGGGGCCACTGCCGCACGGCGCTGCTGCGCATCGGAGCACGCCTCGTCCGAGAAGGCAGGCTTGAGACGCCGGAAGACGTACTGTTCCTGCGTCTGGAGGAGATAGAGAAGCCGGCTGCGGATATGCGCGCCGTCGTGCGCGGGCGGCGGGCAGAGTGGGAGAGGTGGGCAGCGCTGGCGCCGCCACCTTTCATTGGCGCGCCGCCGCCGCCGATGCCGGGTTCGCCGATGTTTGGCGCCATGACCGACGCCGCCGCCTCGCCGGACGCGAAGGTGCTCACGGGGGTGGCGACCAGCAGAGGCCGCGTCACCGCTCGCGCGCGCCTGCTTGGTGATCTCTCAGAGGGCACGCGCCTTTCGCAGGGCGAGGTGCTGGTGGCGGTGATGACGGCGCCGCCCTGGACGCCGCTTTTCGCTATCGCGGGGGCAATTGTCACTGAGACGGGCGGCGTTCTCTCGCACTCGGCGATCACGGCGCGCGAGTACGGCATACCTTGCGTCGTCGCCGTGCCGGGAGCCATGTCTCGGATCAAGGACGGGGCGCTGGTCACGGTGGACGGGGCGGCCGGGACGGTGACGATCGAGGGATAGGGCATGTCCCCGCTGCGTTATCGCGTCGCTTAGGCCCTTCGCTGCGCTCAGGGCGACAGAGTCTCGTCAGACGAGGTGGGGCGAGATGTGGCGGAAGACGTCGCCGACGTCGATGACGCTGGCGGGCTTGTCGTCGCGCAGGATGGGGACGTGGCGGAAGTCGCCTGAGGCCATGTGGTTGAGGGCGAGAGCGATGCTGTCGTCGTCGTGCAGACAGATGGGGTCAGCGGTCATGATCTGGCCGCAGGTGACGGCGTTGAGGTCTTCCTTGGGGCCGGCGACTTTCTGGAGGATGTCCCAGCCGGTGATGATGCCCGCCAGGCGCTCGCCGTCCATGACCAAGACGCAGCCGACGTCGCGGCGCTGCATGACGCTGACGGCGAGGCCAACGGGGTCTGAGACGCCGATGGTCGGCGCTTCGTGCTTGGGCAGCGCGACGATGGGGTCCTGGACGAACTGAGGCGCCTGGCCGCCCCTGGGGCTGCCGGGAACGTCGAGGCCGTACAGGGCCTGGCCGCAGTTGACGCACTCGTCGGCGCCTTCGATGTTCTCAGCGTGGCAAGAGGGGCAGATCATGGCGCTTCCCTGCGCAAGCTACAAGCTACGAGCCTTAAGCCTTAAGCCTGCGGCCTGAAGCTTGAGGCTTGTCACTCCACCTCCCACACGTCGCCCTGACGGAGGAGGGCGTTGATATCGCCTTCGCCCTGGGCGGCGATGGCCTTGGCTATCTGCTCCTCCATGAGGTCATTGTATGTGGGGCGCTGCGCGGCGCGGATGACGCCGACGGGCACGGGGAACTCCGGGTAGTCCATGCGGCTGAGGAGGAAGGCGACAGTGGGGTCCGCCAGCGTCTCGTCGTGGACCAGGAGGTCCTTCTCGCTGACGCCGTCCTTGCCCAGCCCGACGACCTCGGGCTTAAGGCCGTTGAGGCGGATGCCCTTGTCCTCGTGCTTGCCGAAGACCATGGGCTCGCCCTGCTTGAGGTAGAGCATGCGGTCGGCGCGCACCTCTTTGGCGGTGAAATCCTCGAAGGCGCCGTCGTTGTAGATGTTGCAGTTCTGGTAGATCTCGACGAAGGAGGCGCCCTTGTGTTCGTAGGCGCGGCGGAGGACCTCGACCATGTGATGCGGGTCGACGTCCAGTGAGCGGGCGACGAAGCTCGCCTCGGCGCCGAGGGCGACGGCGAGAGGCCGCAGCGGCCAGTCGATGGAGCCCATGGGCGTCGAGACCTTGACTGTGCCCACGGGCGAGGTGGGCGAGTACTGGCCCTTGGTGAGGCCGTAGACCTCGTTGTTGTGGAGGATGATCTGCAGGTCCACGTTGCGGCGCATGACGTGCAGGAAGTGGTTGCCGCCGATGCTCAGGGCGTCGCCGTCGCCGGTGACGACCCAGACGCTGAGCTCCGGCCGCGAGGCCTTGAGGCCGGTCGCGATAGTGGGAGCGCGGCCGTGGATGCTGTGGAAGCCGTAGGTATTCATGTAGTAGGGCAGCCGGCTGGAGCAGCCGATGCCAGAGATGAAGACGATGTTCTCCCGCGGGAGGCCGAGCTCTGGCATGAGGCGCTGCGTCTGGGCAAGGATTGAGTAATCGCCGCAGCCGGGGCACCAGCGCACCTCCTCGTCGGCGACGAAGTCTTTGCGGCTGAGGACCTGGATGGGCGGGTCGGCTGAGCTCTTGGCAACCATAGTTCTTTCCTTGCGCTAGTCCACCAGCTCGTGCATCTTCGCCTCCACCTCGGCGATGGTGAAGGGCCGGCCGGTGACGCGGTGGAGGCCGACGGCGTCGACGAGGAACTCGCCGCGGATGAGGAGAAGGAGCTGGCCGAGGTTGTTCTCCGGGATGAGGACTTTCTTGAAGCGGCGGAGCACGTCGCCGAGGTTCTTCGGGAAAGGGTTGAGGTAGCGCAGGTGCGCCTGGGAGACGCTCTTGCCGGCGGCGCGGAGGCGCTGGACGGCGGTGCGGTTGACGCCGTAGGTGCTGCCCCAGCCGAGGACGAGGAGGTCGCCGCCTTTGGCGTCGCCGTAGACCTCGAGATCCGGGATGTCGTTGGCGATGCGGGCGATCTTCTCAAAGCGCAGGCGCGTCATCAGGTCGTGGTTCTCGGGCTCGTAGTTGACGTTGCCGTCGATGTTGCCCTTCTCCAGGCCGCCGATGCGGTGCTCGAGGCCGGGCGTGCCCGGGATCGCCCACGGCCGCGCCAGCGTCTTCTCGTCGCGGGCATAGGGCTTGAAAGTCGCCGGATCCGTGGCGAAGTTGGGCTCGATCTTCGGCAGGCTGTCGAAGTCGGGGATGGCCCAGGGCTCGGAGCCGTAGCCGACGTAGAAGTCGGAGAGGAAGACGACGGGCGTGCGGTACTTGATCGCGATGCGCCAGGCCTCGATGGCCGTGTCGAAGCAGTCGGACGAGGTGGCGGGCGCGATGACGGCGACGGGGGCGGCGCTGTTGCGGCCAAACATGACCTGGAGCAGGTCGCCCTGCTCCGTCTTGCTCGGGATACCGGTGCTGGGGCCGGCGCGCTGCACGTCGATGATGACGAGGGGCAGCTCCACCATGACGGCGAGGCCGATGGCCTCGCTCTTGAGGGCCATGCCGGGGCCGCTGGTGCCGGTCATGCCGAGGTGGCCGCCGAAGGAGGCGCCGATGGCGGAGCCGATGGCGGCGATCTCGTCCTCAGCCTGGAAGGTCTTGACGCCGAACCGCTTGAAGCTGGCGAGGTAGTTGAGGATCTCGCTGGCCGGCGTGATGGGGTAGCTGCCGTAGAAGAGCGTACGGCCGACGAGCTTGCTCGCGGCGAGGAAGCCGAGGGCGGTCGCCTCGTTGCCGCTGACGTTGCGGTAGAGGCCGGGCGCGAGCTTCGCCTTGGGCACGTGGTAGTGCTGGGCGAATATCTCCGTCGTCTCGCCGTAGTTGTAGCCCGCCTGGAGCGTCTTGATGTTCGCCTCGGCGATCTTAGGGTTGCGGGCGAAGCGCTCCTGGACGTACTTGATCGTCGAATCGAGCGGCCGGCTGTACATCCAGAAGGTCAGCCCGAGAGTGAACATGTTCTTCGAGCGGTCGATCTCCTGAGAGGTGAGGCCGAAGTCGCGCAGGGCGCGGGCGTTCATCGTGCCGACGGCGACGGGCAGGACGCGGTAGGCGCCGAGGCTGCCGTCCTCCAGGGGGCTGGCCTCGTAGCCGGCCTTCTTCAGGTTCGCCGGGTTGAACTCGTCCGTGTTGGCGATGACGATGCCGCCCTTTGGGAGGTCGGGCAGGTGGACCTTGAGGGCGGCCGGGTTCATGGCGACGAGGACGTCGGGCCGGTCGCCCGGGGTGTAGATGTCGTAGCTGGAGAAGCTGACCTGGAAGGCGCTGACGCCGGGCAGCGAGCCCTGAGGGGCGCGCACCTCGGCGGGGTAGTCAGGGAAGGTGCTGATGTCGTTGCCGAAGACGGCGGCGGTCTTGGAGAACTGGGCGCCGACCAGCTGCATGCCGTCGCCAGAGTCGCCGGCGAAGCGTATGGTCACACGGTCGAGGTCGATGACGGCCGGCTGGGCCGGCTCCTTGGCCAGGGTTGTCACTTTAGCCACCCTCCGGTTTCGGCAGCTTCTGGTGAGGCTTCGGCGGCAGGTTGAGGAGGTGCTCCGGGAAGGCCTCGGCGAGGAAGTGGATGACGTCCAGGGTGCGCAGAACTGCCGTTGCTTTGCCTTTGGCGTCGACGATGGGGATGTTCTCGACGCCCTCGGCGATCATGAGCTTGATGGCGCGGGCGATGGTCTCTTTCTCCGTCAGCGTGACGCGGATCTTGGAGGCGGACTCCATGACGTTGCTATCGTATTTAACGTCACGCGCGACGATTTTCATGAGCACCTCGCGTTCGCTCATGATGGCGCGCGGGCGGCCGTCCTCGACGATGAGGACGTAGCCCTTGCCCCGCTTCTGCACGGCGGCGAGGGCGGCGCCGACGCTGGCGTCCGTGCCTATGGAAACGGGCGGTGGAAGACCCAGGGCGCTGATCGGGTCGGTCTCGAAGGTCCCTCGTATCGTGTCGGCTTTGGTTGCCAAGGGTCCTCTTATCCCGCGGGCACGCTCGCTGCGCGCTGCTGACTGGGACAATCTCATTCTACACCATGTCGCCGGGCTGGACGGCTGACAATCCCGCGTCGATTGACCGTCTGAGCGGCGGCGTGTAGATTTCGCGCAGGGGAGGGAAGGAGCGGGCAATGGCGGTCAAGGCTTACGTTCTCGTCGTGACGGACCCGGGGGCGACGAAGCGCGTCTACGACGCCCTCAAGGGCGTGCCGGGCGTCGTAGAGCTGCACGAGGTGATGGGGCCTTACGACATCATCGTCGAGATCGACGTGCCGAACCTGGTGGACGTGCCGCCTATCCTCAGCACGCAGATCCGGACGATCCCCGGCATCCAGAGCACGACGTCGCTGGTCTCTTTCCCGGAGGCGTAGGACCCGCAGGGCTGAAACCTGCGGCGTGAGGATGCCGCGAACCCTCACCTGCTGCATTACTTGACATAAAGCTACCGGATCACTCGATGCGCTGGCGGACGGCCGCCAGCAGGTCTTCGGCGTCCTCCTTAAGGCCGACCTCCGGGTTCAGGTCGATGCAGCGCCGCAGCTGCGCAGCAGCCAGCTGGTAGAGCTCGACGGGGTCGCGGTAGGGCAGCGTCGCTTGCTTTTCGAGGCGGTAGGCGACGAACTCGTAGCACCAGCCGAGGCTGTAGTGGACGCCGGCGTCGTCCGGCGCCAGCGCGGC
>DATBWN010000130.1:0-8365 GCA_036514755.1 Dehalococcoidia bacterium
GCAGGTCGAAGCGGAGGACAACGCCTTCGTCATGCTGCGGACGGCCGAGCGGCGGGTGGCGTCCCTCCACGTCAGCTGGACGCAGTGGAAGAACCTCTTCTCCTTCGAGGTCTTCGGCAAGCTGGGCGCCATCGAGGTGTCAGGCCTGGGAGGCAGCTACGGGACTCAGAAAGTCAGCCTGGTGCCGAACCTGCCCGGCGCGCCGTTTCAGGAGGAGACCATCGAGTACCGCGGCAAGGACCCCTCCTGGCAGGAGGAGTGGCAGGATTTCGCCGACGCCATCGAGACGGGGCGCGAGCCCCTCGCCAGCGGCGCCGACGGCCTGGCGGCCCTGCGGCTGGCGCACGCCGTCTACACGTCGGGACGCGCCGGCGCGCTCGTCCGGGTCGATAACCCATGACGCCGGAAGGGCCCCTCCTGTCCGTCGTCGTGACGACCTACAGCGGCGAGCGCCTGAGCGATGTTGCGCAACTCGTGGACAGCCTCGCCGCGCAGACCTACGGGCGCATCGAGCTCGTCTTCGTCGCCGAGAACGACCCGGCGATGCGCGACGCCGTCGCGCGCTTCGCCGGCGAAAGGGGCCTGGCGACCGTCGCCCTGTTCAACGACGGCGAGCCGGGCGCCTCCGCGGCCCGCAACCTCGGAATCGGCCGCGCGCGCGGAGAGATCGTCGCCTTCCTGGACGACACGACGGTCGCGCAGCCGGACTGGGCGGCGCAGATCGCGAAGACCTTCGCGGAGCATCCGGAAGCCGTGGGCGTGGCCGGCCTGGCCGAGCCGCTGTGGCAGGACCCATCGCTGGCCTGGCTGCCGCCGGAGCTGGAGTGGCTCGTGAGCTGCACCGGCTTCCTGAAGGCGACCGCCGTGCAGCCCACGGCCCACGGCGCCACGGTAAACGTCGCCTACCGCCGGGAGGTGTTCGCCGAAGCCGGGCTCTTCCTCACGGAGCTGGGCCCCAGGCGCACGCTCTACGGCCGGCGCCCTCGCTGGCAGGAGGGCTCCGAGGACCAGGAGTTCTCGCGCCGCGTGGTGAGCGCTTTCGGCGACCGCATCCTCCTCAACCCCGCCGTCCGCGTGCGCCGCAAGGTCTACGCCTACCAGCTGACGACGAGCTTCATCGCCCGGCGGGCACGGGCAACAGGCTGGTCCCGCCGCATGCTGCGGCGGCTGTACGGCTCGCAGGACAGGACGCTCGGCCGCCGGCAGGCGGGGCTCCTGGGACGCATCGTCATCGGCCTGCTGCCGCGGGTCCTGCTGCGCTTCCTCTACCGGCCGGCGACGGCCTGGAAGCAGCTGCGGGCCACGGTCGCTGCCGTCGTCTTCGTCGGCGTCGGCTACGCCTCCTTCTACTTCCACCGCGGCGACCGTCGCTTTTCGCGGCCGGGCTACGCGATCGCGACGACTCCAGAGGCTGGCCTTCCCGCCGGGGAGGCCCGTCCGGAATGAGCGAGCCGATGGCGAAGGTCTGCACCCTCGGGCTCTGGCACCTTGGCTGCGTCACGTCCGCCTGCCTGGCCGAGGCGGGCTACGAGGTGGCCGGCTACGATCCGCAGGAGGCCGTCGTCGATGACCTCAACCGCGGCAGGCCGCCGATCTTCGAGCCGGGCCTCGCCGACCTGCTGCGCAAGAACCTGGACGCCGGCCGGCTGCGCTTCACCGCCTCGCTGCCCGAGGCGGCGCGCGGGGCGAAGTACGTCTGGCTGACCTATGACACGGCCGTCGACGACGAGGACGAGGCCGACCTCTCGCTCCTAAGAACGACCGTGGCCCGGCTGGGACCCGCGCTGCAAGACGGCGCGACCGTTCTCGTCTCCAGCCAGGTGCCGGTCGGCAGCTGCCGCGAGTTCGCGCAGACCCTCCGCGGCGCCGAACAAGGCCTCTCGGTCGGCGTCGCCTACGTGCCGGAGAACCTGCGACTCGGCCAGGCGATCGAGTGCTTCTTGCGGCCCGAGAAGATCGTCATCGGCGCCGACGACGACGCCACGCTGGCGGCGGCCGAAGCGCTTTTCGCGCCCTGGAGCGCTCCCTTCCTCCACATGGACCTGGCCACGGCGGAGATGAGCAAGCACGCCGTCAACGCCTTCCTGGCCACCTGCATCAGCTTCGCCAACGAGCTCGCCGGCGTCTGCGACGCCGTCGGAGCGGACGCGGTGGCGGTCGCGAACGTGCTGGCGTCCGACGCGCGCATCGGCGGCCGCTTGCCGCTGCGGCCCGGCCTGGGCTTCGCCGGCGGCACCCTCGCCCGGGACCTGAAGGCCCTGACAGCCGTCGCTGGGAGAGACGGCGTGCGCCTCGACCTCCTCGAGAGCGTTCTGGCGGTCAATCGCCGCCAGAACGGGCGCCTGGCCGAGAAGCTGCGGCGCTTCTACGGCTCGCTCGCGGGCCTCAAGATCGGCGTCCTCGGCCTGACCTACAAGGCGGGCACCAGCACGCTGCGCCGCTCCGTCGCCCTCGAGATCATCGACGGTCTAATTCAGGACGGCGCGTCCGTCGCGGCGTTCGACCCCCAGGCGGACGGCGGCGAGATCAAGCCCTTGGCCGGCTTCAGGCGGGCGCCAAGTCCCGGCGAAGCGGCCGCCGGCAGCGACGGCCTGCTGGTCCTCACCGACTGGCCGGAGTTCCGGCAGCTGGACTGGCCCGCCATCCGCGACGCGATGCGCCGCCCCGTCGTCTTCGACGCGCGCAACATGCTGGACGTCGAGGTCATGCGGCGCTGCGGCTTCGCCTACTTCGGGATGGGAAGGAGCGCGCCGTGAGAGTAGCCGTCGTCGGCGCCGGCCTGCAGGCGAAGCGGCGCATCCAGCCCGTCGTCGAGTCGCCCGGCGACGAGCTGGTCGTCGTCTCGTCGGGCAGCGGCGAGACCGCGCGCGCCCTGGCTGACGGCTTCGGCTGCGAGGCGGCCGTCGGCTGGGAGGAGGTGGTGGCGCGCCCAGACGTTGACGCGGTGATCATCTGCACGCCGCCGCACCTCCACGCCGACATCGCCCTGGCCGCCGTCCAGGCTGGGAAGCACGTCCTGTGCGAAAAGCCGCTGGCGAGGACACTTGAGGAAGGCGAGCGAATGCTCGCGGCCGCCGCGGAGCGCGGCGTCGTCCTCAGGTGCGGCTTCAACCACCGCTATCACCCGGCCGTCCGCCAGGTGCGCGAGTGGGTGGACGCCGGCCTCATCGGCGAGGTGATGTTCATCCGCTGCCGCTACGGCCACTGCGGCCGCCCCGGCTACGAGGCCGACTGGCGCTCCGACCCCCGGCTGGTCGGCGGCGGCCACCTGATGGAGCACGGCATCCACGCCATCGACCTCATCCGCTGGTTCCTGGGCGAGATCGACGAGGTCATGGCGTTCTGCGAGACGCAGTTCTGGCCGATAGCGCCTCTGGAGGACAACGCCTTCGTCCTCTTCCGCAGCGGGAGCGGCCAGGTCGCGAGCCTGCACGCCAGCCTGACGCAGTGGCGAAACCTGTTCTCCTTCGAGGTCTTCGGGCGCGACGGCTACGCCTCCATCGAAGGCCTCGGCGGCAGCTACGGCGGGGAGCGGGCAGTCCTCGGCCACCGGGACTTCACGGCGCCGTTCGCCGAGCAGGTGGTCGAGTTCCGCGCCGCCGACCGCTCCTGGCACGACGAGTGGCGGGAGTTCGCCGGGGCGGTGGCCGCGCCCCGGGGCGATGACTGCGGCGGGCGCGACGGTCTCGAAGCGATGAGGCTCGTGCTGGCGGCGTATCAGGCCGCCCAGGACGGCGCGCCGGCCCGCCTGACCGCAGGCAGGTACGTCTGACATGACGAGGGTGCTGGTCACGGGCGCGTCCGGTTTCATCGGCTCCCACCTCGTCGAGTACTGCGCGGCGCAAGGGCTCGACGTCTACGGGACGAGCCGCCGAGGCGGCCACGGCGGAGGGTCGTCCCTGGCCTGCGACCTCCTGAGGCCTGATCAGGTCAGAGGCGTCGTCCGGCAGGCCAACCCGGATGTCGTCTTTCACCTCGCCGCCCAGAGCCAGCCCGCCCGATCATGGACGGACCCGCCGGGCACCCTCAGGGTGAACCTTCTGGGCACGCTGCACCTGCTGGAAGCAATCCGCCAGGCCGGCCTTTCGCCCCGCATCGTCCTTGCCGGGTCGAGCGCCGAGTACGGCGCCTGCGCCGCCGACGAGCTACCCCTGCGGGAGGACCGGCCGCTGCGGCCCGCGACGCCCTACGGCCTCAGCAAGGTGCTGCAGGGCGAGCTCGCTTCCTTCTACGGGCGCGTCCACGGCTTCAGCGTCATCCAGGTCCGCCCTTTCCTCGTCATCGGCACGCGAAAGGCCCACGGCGCCTGCTCCGACTTCGCCCGCGGCATCGCCGCCGTGGAGTCGGGGGACGAAACCACGCTCTGGGTGGGCAGCCTGGAGCCGGTGCGCGACCTCCTGGACGTGCGCGACGCGGTCCGCGCCCTTCTGACCGTGGCCGAGAAGGGCGAGGCCGGCGAGGTCTACAACGTCTGCTCCGGCGTCGGCACGACCATAAACGACGTCCTCGTCGGGCTCCTGTCGCTGGCGGAGACGTTCGTGAAGCCGGAGCTGGCGGCCGAGCGCTTGCGCCCCTGGGACGAGCCGGCCCTGGTCGGCGACAACTCTCGCCTTCGGCGGCTGGACTGGCAGCCCGAGGTCCGGCTCTCGACCTCCCTGAGGGAGATCCTCGACTACTGGCGGGCGGTGAGGCGCGGCCAGGAGCCGGCGCCGGAGGCGCCGCAGTGAGGATGCGCAACTTACTGTGGCTGGTGCTCGTCAGAGTGCGGAGCCTCCTCATTCGCTCCGGTTTGCTGCGGCTGCGCATCGGGCCGCTGGACGTCAACGCCGTCCTCTTCAGCCTCGGCTTTCGCCTCGCTCCCCCCTTCAAGCACGACATCACGGTCACGCTGCCGACCGGTCAGACGCTCTTCGTGCCCGCCGGTCACTCAGCCGGCCGGGTCTACGCGACCAACAGCTACGAGAGGGACGTGACGTCTCTCTTCCTCTCCCTCGTCAAGCCGGGCATGACCGTCATCGACCTCGGGGCGCACATCGGGTACTACTCCCTCCTCGCCAGCAGCCTCGCAGGGCCGGCGGGGACGGTCTACGCCTTCGAGCCGGACCCCCGCTACTACAGTGTGCTTACCCAGAACCTGGAAGCGAACGGCTGCGTGAACGTGAGGACCGTGGCCGAGGCCGTGTCCCGCGAGTGCGGCGAGACCTTCATGTGGTCGGAGGCCGGAGCCGGCGGCAGCAACCTCTTCGCGCGGACGGGCGCCTTCCCAAACACCCGAATCCGCGTGCGGGTCACCACCCTGGACGACTTCCTGGCGCGGGCCGGCTGGCCAGCAGTCGACCTCATAAAGATGGACATCGAAGGCGCCGAGGCGGCCGCCCTGGAGGGCATGACAGAGCTCAGCCGCCGCAACACCAGCCTGCGCCTCATCGTCGAGGTCTTGCCCCGCGGGCTGGCCGCCGCCGGCACGAGCGTCGGAGGCCTCTTCGCCCAGTTGGAACGCCTCGGTTTCACGAGGTTCTCCGTCATCGAAGCGGGGCTGAGGCAGATCGCTGCCTGCGACCTCGCCTGGCTGCAGAAGCACACCGAGTTCCGCGAGGCCAACCTCCTCTGCGAGAAGTGCTGACGGAGGCGAACTTGACCAGCAAGCTGCGCGTGCTGCAGGTGGGCACAGGGGCCGTCCCCATCCCGCCGACGGGCGCCTTCGGCATCGAGAGGGCGATCCATACGCTGAGCGGGGCGCTGCAAGATGCGGGCCACGAGGTCACCCTGCTGGACGTGGCTTCTGTCGAGCGCGAGCCGGTGCCCTATACCGTGCAGGCTATCGACGTGAAGCCGTGGGAAGAAGCGTCCAGCATTCTGCCGCGGATCTCCCGCGTGGCAAGGTTCAGCCTTCGCGCCGCGGCCAGGATGCGCAGCCTCCACAAGGCGGGCGCCTTCGACGTGCTCCACTGCCACTATCAGTTCCCCGGCGGCGCCGTCGTCCCGCTGGCGAAGGCCCGCGGCATCCCCGTCGTCTACTCGGTGCACAACTACATCTGGTCGGACCTGGCTCAGTACCGCGAGACCTACCGTCGCGTCCTGCGCCGGGGGAACGCCCGCGCCGTCCTCTGGCTGCAGATGGAGCGCCTGGCGATCCGGGCGGCGGACGCCGTAACCTGCCAGACCGAGCCCATCGCGCGCAACGTGGCCGCCGAGCTGGGCCTGCGCCGAGAGAAGGTCAGCGTTTTCCCCCACGCCCTGCCGGACTCCTGGTTCGGCGCCTGTCCGGTCGGCGGGAAGGCCTGCGGGTCCGCGGCGGGCCGCCAGGACGCCGTCGTGCTTTGCGTCGGGCGGCTGGCGCCGGTGAAGAACCAGGCCGTCCTCGTCGAGGCGCTGCCCCGACTGAGGGCTGAGGTGCCGTCCGCGCGCTTCCTCTTCGTCGGGCCGGCGAGCGACGACGGCTACGCCAGGCAACTCCGGACCGCCCTCGCCGCGTCCGGAGAGGCAGAGGCCGTCACCTTCCTCGAAGGCATCGCCGAGGAGGAGCTGCGGCGGCTCTACAAGACGAGCTCCCTCTTCGCGCTGCCCTCGCTGGCAGAATCTTCGCCGGCCAGCCTCCTGGAGGCGATGGCCTCGCGGACGCCCGTCGTCGCCTCCGATATCGAGACGCTGCGCTGGCTGCTCCCGCCCGGCTGCGGCGTCCTCCTGCCACCGAGCGACTCCGAGGCATGGGCGGACGCCATCGTCGGCTTGCTGAAGGACGGCGAGCGGCGACGGCAGCTTACCGACCGCGCCTTTCAGCACGCCTACGAGAACCACCGCTGGGCCGCAGTCGTCGGGCGGCTGGTGGAGCTGTACCAGGACGTGCTTCAGGCGAAATCGCGCTCTTCCCGGAGGCGCGCGGCGTGACGGCGTACGCTGACCAACCGACTATGAGCCCGAGCAGGCAGATGCGGCTCGCGCTGCTGAGGCTGAGGCTCTCGTTCAGCCACGGCAGCCTCAGATGGGCTCTTTGGGCGCTCCTGGCCGCGCTCGCCGCGCTCTTCTTCCGTCAGTCCCTGCGCCTGGCCCTGGACTTCGAGCCGCTGCAATCGACGCGCACCTTCGCGAGCCTCGAAGCGGCCGGCGTCCTCTTCCAGGCCTGGCTGGCCGTGCTGCTCCTGCTGCTCGCCTCCGGCACGCTCTGGCGGGCCTCGGCCCGCTTCGAGCCTCTCCTCCTCGCCTGGAGCTTTGTCCTCGTCTTCGTCGTGTTCTGGACCTTCGTCCACCACGGACTGGTAGGCGACATGGTCGTCGCCGCCGACATGGAGTGGATCAGCTCGCGCGGCTCTTTCTCTGCCGATACGCTGCGGTACTACGGACACCCCGGCTCCGCCCTCATCGGCACGACGGTGGCGCAGATCACCGGCCTCTCCGTCCTGGACACGACGCTCGCCCTCCAGGCGCTCTTTCCCTTCATCTTCACGGCGCTCGTGTACGCGCTGGTCGCCGTCTGGCTTGGCGCCGGCTCCGGCCGCAGACACTGGCTGGCGGCGTGGGCGGCCATCGCCTTCTTCCTCTGCAGCCAGCCCTTCTACTCGATGTTCAGCGGCTACTCCGCCGGCTCCGTCGGCACAACGATCCTCTTCCCTCTCTTCGTCCTTCTGCTCCTGAGGAACCACATCGAATCCGACGCTCGCTTCCGCCTGCTCATCATCCTCGTCGTGCCGGCGCTGACCGTCACGCACTTCAACTCCGCGCTCCTGGCGCTCCTCCTCGCGGCCGGCTCGACCCTGTGGAAGCTCCGGCCGGGCTCGCTGACGCTCTCGTTTGCCGTCCTGGCAGCCGTGATCATCGCCAGCTGGGACGTGCTCACGCCGTTCAACGGCGTCGTCTACGCCCTGGTCAACATGAGCAGCGAGGCGCTGCGCAACCTGGTCGAGTTCGAGCCCGGTGTCCTCTACCGCTGGTTCCTGCCCGTCCAGACGACGCAGTACACGCAGGAGAGCCAGCCGCTCTGGGCGAGGGTCGCCTGGCAGTTCTGGACTGCCTCCTTCTTCCTGCTCAGCCTGGCGGCCGTGCTCGCGAAGGTCCGCGGCTGGCGGCGGCTCAGCACCGTCGACTACGTCGAGATCGGTGGGCTCGTCAGCATCGCCGCCCTCTCGCTCATCTGGCTGTTCAGCACCGACGTCGAGAACATGGTGAACCGGGGGCTGATGTACTCGCCGTTCGTCGGCGTGCCGATGGTGGTCAGGTTCGTCGACCGCTTCGGCGCGCGGGCAAAGGTCGCGTTCCTCAGCCTCGCCGTAATCGCCCTCGCGGGCCTGAGCTTCCCGACCTTCCTCGCCTACAACGCCAGCATCTCCCAGAAGATGCAGCACGAGCAGGAGGTGGCGGGCGGCAGGTT
>DATBWN010000131.1:0-8941 GCA_036514755.1 Dehalococcoidia bacterium
AGGAGACGGCGGCAAAGCGCGACCTCGGCCGGCCGCGCCTGCCCATCGACCGCGTCTTCACGGTCGCCGGCTTCGGGACGGTGGTAACGGGCACGCTGATCGACGGCGCGCTCAACGCCGGCCAGGAGGTCGAGGTGGTGCCGGCGCTGGTCGGCGGCCACGTGACGAGCCTGAAGAGCCGCGTGCGCGGCCTGCAGACGCACCGCAGCCGCGTCGAGCAGGCTCAGCCCGGCACGCGCACGGCGGCGAACCTCACAGGCCTCGAGCCCGCCGACCTTCATCGCGGCCAGGTCGTCACGACGCCGGGCTGGCTCAAGCCCTCGCTCGCCGTCGACGTGCGTTTGCGGGCGCTCGACTCGCTCGGCCGGCCACTGCGCCACAACCTGAACGTGACCTTCCACTGCTACGCCAGCGAGACGCCGGCCCGCCTCCGCCTGCTCGAGGCGGACGAGCTTCCGCCCGGCGACGAGACCTGGGCCCAGGTCCGGCTCCTTCGCCCGGTGGCCGTGCTAAAGGGCGACCGCTTCGTCCTCCGCGACGCCAACGACACGCTGGGCGGCGGCGTCGTGGTCGAGACGCAGGCGAAGCGCCACCCGCGCCGCCGCGCGACGGTGATCAGCGGCCTCGAGCGGCAGCAGAGCGGTGACCCGGCCGAGGCGCTGTACGCCGCCGTCGCAGCGGGCGAGCCCGTCGAGCTGGCGGCGTCGCTGGCGCGCAGCGACCTCGGCGCGGATGTAGCGCGAGAGGCGGTAGAGGCGCTCGTCGCTCAGAAGCGCATCGTCATGCTGGGCGAGGGCGATGGCCGCCTCGCATACACGTCGGGCGGCTTCGAGCGCCTGCGGCAGCGCGCCCGGGACGCTGTGAACGCCTTCCTCAAGGACCACCCCTTGCGCCGCGGCCTCGGCAAGGAGGAGCTGCGCAGCCGCCTGGGCCTGGCGCCGCGGCCCTTCGGCCTCGTGCTGGAGGCGCTGCTCGCGGACGGCACGCTGGTGGATGCCGGCGCGGCCGTCTCGACGCCGGACTGGACGCCGCGGCTGACGCCGGCGCAGCAGCGGGCGGCGGACGCCTACCTCGGCTCGTTGCGCGCCGAGCCCTACTCGCCGCCCGTGGACGGCCGGCCGAACGAAGAGCTGCTGGCGTACCTCGTCGAGAGCGCCGCCGCCGTCGACGTTGGCGCCGGCGTCGTCTTCGCCGCCGAGGCCTACGAGCGCATGGTGGCGCAGGTCGTGGCGCGGCTGGAGGAGAAGGGGACGATCACGATGGCGGAGGCGCGCGACCTGTTCGGTAGCTCGCGGCGCTACATGCAGCCCTTCCTGGAGCACCTGGACCGCCAGCGCATCACCGTGCGTCGCGGCGACGAGCGCGTGCTTAGACGGGGTCCGGGGGTCTCCTAGCGGCGACCTTCAGGTCGCCACGACGTGGCGAGCGTCCTAGACAGCCAGCCACACGCAGGCGCAATGTTCACAAACCAGACGCATCGCGCCGAAAATACCCATGTCGTGAGATTGCTTCTCGCCGCCCTAATCTGCACTAGCGCTTTACCGCTGATCGCATGCGATTCCGAGGATAAGCTAACGAACGCTGAGCGCGTCGGAACTCAGCTGGCGCACGTCTCGACCTTGACGGCAATCCCGCCGCCGGCCCGCCCAACCAGAGTGCCGGCGACGCCTACTCCAAACTACGACCTGCCCGGGGTACCGCAGCTGCAGGGGCTGGATCCGGCCCCACGGGCCGCGACTCCAGATGTCACGCGTAATCTCGCACCTGCACCTGCGCCACCGATCCAGGTGTCATGGGATCACACAGTCCTGTACGACGCCGAGCGGCCGACAGCAATCGACCTCGGCGTGGGTAGTATCGGGTCATTCAGCCCGGATGGCCGCTTCATGACTTGGGCCTCAGGAGATCAGAGTCAGAGTACCGACGGTGATATCTGGGTCATTGACCTCGAGACAATGGAGAAGCGGGTGGTGGGCCGAGGAATCTACCCGAATTTCCGTAATGAACGGATCATTGGCGCCAGCGTGTTCAATGCGAGTACAGGGAGGCGAGATAACTACACGATCGATGCATACACGGGCGAAACGTACGAGGGCCGCTTCTCGCCCACGGCGACGCCGCTAGGAAGCACTCCTGGAACCGAGATACCCGGTGGAGCGCGGCTGGTCACGCTCCAGCGATTCAACGACTACCGGGCTAAGTACGCCGTCTACGACGCCAAGGGCACGCCCGTCTTTCAGTTTGAGGCGGCTGATGTCCGCTCCGCGGGGAACAATGAACTGGTAGTGATGACCACGCCGATCGAACAGAAGGCCAACATCTATGTTGTCTCAATACCTCAGAGCTCAGCGTCTTTCGTAGCGACTGTGAACACCGACTATGCCCTGCTGAATTTCGCGCTAAGCGCCGATGCAGACTACGTGGTCTGGAATGCCTACTGCCTGCGCGGAAGCAAGGTGGGACTTTACGACAGGCGGAGGTCGGTACTGGTCGAGATCGACGCGCATGAGTACGTGAGCCTGACTCCGAACGGCCTCCTTGCGTTTGGCGCGTTCGGAGCAAAGTCCCTGGTGGATCCCAGCACGTTGGAATACGTCTTTGCCATAGGGCCAGGCGGTGACAGTCGCTGGAGCAAGGAATACCGCTTCGCAACGAAGGGCATCGTGGGAGGGCATGGTGGCCTCTGCGGCTAAGCGTCTACGATGAGCCCTTCGCCTTCACGCACGGCGCCGATGACCGCCGCGGCGTGGCTGTCGGCGCGTAGGCGCTCGACGAGGGGCGCGGCGAGGGCCGCCTCGACGGCCATGAGCAGCCCGCCCGAGGTCTGCGGGTCGAAGAGCAGCCGTCGCAGGTCGTCCGGGACGCCCGCGGCGATGCGGACGCGGGGCTCGAAGTGCTCGCGGTTGCGCCGTAGGCCGCCGAAGTCGAGGCCGGCGCGGGCGTAGTCGCGGGCGCCGGGCAGGAGCGGCAGCGCGCCGGCGCGGAGGACGACCTGCACGCCGCTTCGCTCGGCCATCTCCAGGGCGTGGCCGACGACGGCGAAGCCGGTGACGTCCGTCAGGGCGTGGGCGCCGGCCTCGCGCGCCAGGTGAGAGGCGTGGCGGTTCAGGCGCAGCATGCTCTCGACGGCGGCTTCGAGGTGGCCGGGCTGGACGACATCGTTCTTCGCCGCCGTGAGGATGAAGCCCGTGCCCAACGCCTTCGTCAGGACGAGGGCGTCGCCGGACCGGGCGCCGGCTTTGCTCATTACGTGCTTGGGATGGGCGAGCCCCATCACCGACATCCCGTACTTCGGCTCCGCGTCGATGATGGTGTGCCCGCCGGCGACGACGCCGCCCGCCTCCGCCACCTTGTCGGCGCCGCCCTGGAACACGGCGCTGACGACGTCGGGCGGCAGGTCCTCCGGGAAGGCGGCGATGTTCAGGGCGAGCGCCACCTCGCCGCCCATGGCGTAGACGTCGCTCATGGCGTTGGCGGCGGCGATGGCGCCGAACGTCCACGGGTCGTCGACGACGGGCGGGAAGAAGTCGACCGTCTGGATCACGGCTGTCTCGTCGTCGAGGACGTAGACGGCGGCGTCGTCCATCACGCCGACGAGGAGGCGCGGGTGGTCCTCCGGTCGGAACCTCTCCAGCAAGGGGCGCAGAACCTGCGCCAGCGTGCCTGCCCCGGCCTTACCGGCTCAACCGGCGCAGGACGCCAGCGAGGTCAGTCGCACCTCGTCGCGGCTCATCCGCAGCTCCTTTCGTTGGCGATATGGGGCCGAAGACGAAGCGGCCGGCGGGCTCGCGAGTCCGCCGGCCATGCGAACGCTCCTGGCGCCGGGAGCGTTACCTGGTCTCGATCTCCTGGCCAAGGGCGATGGCGAGCACCTCCGGCAGCGCTTTGCGCGCCCGCGCCTGGACGCCCTCCGCCTTTGCGCTGGAGAGCGGGTGCTCGACGAGGATGTAGCGGTAGTTGGGGAAGCCGCGTCGTTTGGCCATGCCTTCCGCCGTTCTGGCGAACGGCTCCGTGCAGACGACAACCGCGGGGACTCCCCTGACCTCGAGCTCTGTGGCGTTGTGCAAACTGCACCCCGTACAGGACCCTCAATCACCTAAGCCGGTCAAGACGACGTCGCACTTCGCCGCCATCTCGTCCAGCTGCTTGGGGCTGGCGAGCATCGACTGGTCCGTCAGGACCGGCCCGACCACCTCCGCGAGGGTGTAGCGCTCCTGCAGGAGGTCGGCGATGGCGACGAGGAGCTCCTTGGCGTTGTGCTTGACGTTGTGGAGGACGCCGACGCGGGCGCCGTTGAAGCTCTTCAGCCTGGGCGCCAGGCTGTGCACCTGAACCTGCTTCACGCCGGTGGGGTCTAGGGTAAGTAATGTCATCTTCTCGCGCCTCTCGTTCAAGCTCTCAGGAGGCTTGCTCACCCCAAGCCGATCTGCCATATTCTCACAGCCCTTCGGGGAATGTGTCAATCAAACCCGCCCTGTGTGAACATGAGCCGCGCCGTCGAGCTGCTGCAGTCCCTCGATGCAAGCGTGAACGCGCTGCGCGCCGCCATGGCGGCCACGGCGGCCGGCTGGGAGAGGCCGCCGGCGGCGGGCGAGTGGTCGCCGCGCCTCGTCGCCGAGCACATCGTCGTCGCCCTCGGCGTCTACAGCGAGTTCCTCGCCGCCGCCATCGACCGCGAGCCGTTCGACTGGACGTCGCGCACCTACGCCTTCCCGACGCCCGAAGAGGCGCGCGAGCGCCTGGACGAGCTCTACGCCTGGGTGCAGGAAGCGACGGCGGCCATGACGGAGGCGGACCTCAGCGCTCCGGTGCCGGAGCTGGGCGCCCTCTCGCCCTCGCCGACGCTGGCCGGTCTGCTCACGCTCGCCGGCCGCCATCTGGCCAACGCCCGCCAGATCGAGAGCGCCGTCCGCGCTTGACGGGGCGCAAGGGAGGGCTACGAGCTGGTGCGGGAGGCGCTCACTGAGTGTCATTCTGAGCCCTGAGCCCGTCGAAGGGCGAAGAATCTCAGCGCCCCGTGCCTGCGTGACGGGTGTACGCAACGCCCACGGCGCTTAGGTTCTTCGCTGCGCTCAGAACGACATTATGTAACTTGCGCAGGGGGCCGGGCCAACACCGCCTCAGGCTAGCGCTGCCGCTCCTCGACCTTCTTCGTGACGTTGCGGCCGCCGAAGTTGGTGCAGACGGTCGAGACGCCGGCGTTGGACGCGCCGGAGACGACGATGAGGATCGACTCCGGCGAGCGCGTGTGCGGCACGAAGGCGTCCTCGGCGGTGTCCTCCATGCCGATGACCTTGCCGAAGCGCCGCAGGTCCGCCTTCGCGCGGCCGCAGTGCTCGAAGAGGAAGCGGCGCACCTCCTGCTTCGACCACCCTTTGCCGGCGATGATGCTGGCGTGCTCCGGCCCCATGATGACGACGCAGCCGTTGCTCCGGTTGTAGGGCGGCGCCTCGTAGATGCCGCCGGCGTAGGACATCGTGTCGGCGATGGTCAGGAGGATCTCTTCCGGCACCTGCGTGCTGCGATGCTCGACGTGGAGGTCGCTGCGGATCAGCTGCATGGTGACCGTGCTCTCGTTCGGCTGAAAGCCCTTCTCGACGTGGAGGGGCTCCCAGGGGCTCTCCTCCTCGTTCTCGGCGATGCAAAAGCTGTACTTCGCCGGTGTGCCGTGCGTGCTCTGGTCGAACTCATGCGGCCGAATGCCGAGGACGTTCATGATGACGAGGCGTAGCGTGCGGCCCACGGTCGCGTTCGGCCGGTCGCCGGGGCCAAGGATGTTCTCCTTGCTGTTGAAGCCCAGGCGCTCCCGCGCCGGCCCGTTGACGATGACGATGGGCGCCTGGCCGGTGGTGCTCTGCATCATCGGGCCGCCGGCGCCCTGGAGGGCCTCCACCATCGCCACGACGACGGGGAAGTACTCCGGCCGGCAGCCGGCCATGACGGCGTTGATCGCGGCCTGGCGCACCGTGCAGGCGCGCTTGAGGTGATCGACGGTCACGAGCACCTCGTCGGCGTCGCGGTCTGTCTGGGCGAGGAACTCGTCGACGAACTCCTGGATGGGCGGCACGACGGGCAGGCCGTCCGTCCAGCCCTGCTCGTAGTAGTACTCGATTGCCCGGCGGGCGACGCGGATGTCCTCGACGGTCAGCTCTTCGACGCTCTTGACGACCACGCCGTGTCCTCGCTCTCTTACTTCGCCGCTTCCGCCGGCAGGCCGAGGATGGCGAGCACCTGGGGCAGCACCTCGCGCGCCCGCTGCCTGATCTGCTCCGGCTTCAGGTTGCCGATGGGGTGGGGCATCGTCGCGTAGCGGTAGCCGGGGAAGTCGTGGCGCTTGGCCATGGCGTCAGCCGTGCGCGTGAAGGGAGCTGTGACGATCGACGCCGCCGGGACGCCGCGCTTCTCGAAGGTCGTTCCGTCGGCCACACTGGCCGCGCTGCACGACCCTCAATCGCCGACGCCGGCGAGGACGATGTCCACGGCCTCGACCATCTCGTCCAGCGTCTGCTGGGGCACCGGGTGGGAGAAGCTAGGCTTCTTGCGGTGGACGACGCCCTTGAGCTTGTAGCGCTCGCCCAGCAGGTCGCCGATGGCCTGGAGGACCTCGTCAGCGTTGAGCTTGGCGTTGCCCAGGAGCCCCAGGGTCATGCCGTCCAGCGACCTGTAGCCGCGCGGCGCCAGCGGCTGCCGCTTCTCCTCCGAGGAGCCTTCCGGGTTGAGCAGGATCGTCACGTGAAGCTCTCCTCCTCCAGCCTCGCCGATGGGCGGACGCCCCAATGATACCCGAAGGTGAGAAGCCGGTGGCGCCGCAACCGAAGGGCGCCGGCAGCGGGTGTGGTCACGGACGTTTTAGGCGGGCAGTGGGTCAGTTTTGAGCACCGTTCGTCCTGAGCTTGTCGAAGGACGATCCGCTTGACGAGGAAGCGTGGTTCCCTTCGACAGGCTCAGGGCAGGCTAGGCTCACCACGAACGTGTGGCTGGGGCGGGCCGCTTAGAATGACCCACTACCTTGAGCCGCCGCCGAGCTTGACAGGCCACTCGCTTGCGAATACCATCGCACTCAGCCCAACGAAAGGGGAGCGGCGCCCAGGTGACCAACCGTAACGTTCAGTTTCTGCGCTGCCGCCCGCGACTCGGCGATGTCGCGGCAGTTCGTGTGTGGGCGAAGTATGCCTTGAGGCCTGAGATCTGAGTTAGAGCCGGCCGAAGATCGCGAGACCCACCACGACGCAGTCCTGGTGGGTTTTCTGTTTTCCGCGTGAGGTTGAAGTGCAAGACATACCGCTAACCGTAAGCAACGTATCGAAGTCGTTCGGCGGCGGCCTGAGCTGGGAGTTCCCGCCCTGGCGCCGGCGAATAGGCTCGTCTCTCGTCGTCGACGCCGTTTCCTTCGCCGTCGAGCGCGGCGAGATCTACGGCGTCATCGGCGCCAACGGCTCCGGCAAGTCGACGCTGATCCGGATCATCAGCACCCTGCTCCTGCCGGACGCCGGCGAGGTCACGGCCTTCGGCCACGACGTGGTGCGCGAGCCGGCGCGGGTGCGGCCGCTGATCAACCGCGTCTCCGCCGACCCCGCCTTCTTCAAGAGCATGAGCACGATCGAGAACCTGCTCTTCTTCGGCCGCGTCTACGGCATGAGCCGCGGCCAGATCGAGGACCGGGCGGCGACCATCCTGGCGCGCCTCGGCCTGGAGGCCGGGCTGGCGCGCCAGCCGATGAGCCACCTCTCGCGCGGCCAGCAGCAGAAGGTCGCCGTCGCCCGCTCCTTCCTCACCTCGCCCGTCCTCATGCTCCTGGACGAGCCGACGACCGGCCTCGACCCGCGCAGCAAGCGCGAGGTTCAGGCATTCGTGCGGGAGGTGCGCCGCGAGCACGACGCGACGATCCTGCTGACGACGCACGACATGGAGGAGGCGGAGCTGCTCTGCGACCGCATCGCCATCCTCTCGCGCGGGCGCATCGTCGCCGAGGGGACGCCGCAGGCGCTGCGCGAGCAGGTCGCAGACGGCAGGCCGCTGGCGGAGGTGAGCATGGAGACGGTGTTCCTGGCGCTGACGGGCCAGAGCCTGGCGGACGACGAGGTGCCGGCGGCGGTGACGCTTGGCTAGGCTGCTCGTCCGGCCGGGGCCGTCGCCGCAGGCGCTGGGGCTGATCTGGGCCTTCGTGGAGCGCCAGACGAACCTCTGGAAGCGCTACTGGGCCTGGGAGATCGTCTGGCTCGCCTACGGCGTCGTCAACACGCTGGCCATCACCTTCATCGCCGAGGAGGTGGGCAAGTCCGGCTTCGCCGCCGCGGAGGACGTGCCCGGGCTCATCCTCTTCCTCCTCATCGGCACGCTGGTCTGGGCCTACCTCTCGGCCGTCCTGGACGACGTGAGCCTTGTCGTCACTTGGGAGCGCTGGGAGGGGACGATCGAGCACACGCTCATGGCGCCGGTCTCGCGGGCGCTGCACCTGCTGGGCATGGGGCTGTTCGGCGTGCTGCACGCCATCGTGCGGACGCTGCTTATCTTCGCGATCGCGATGCCGTTCTTCACCGTCGACCTCGCCAACGCGAACTGGCCGGCGGCGGTCGCGGTGATGGCCATCGGCACGCTGAGCGTCGTCGGCATCGCCATCCTGGCCGGCGTGCTGCCGCTGCTCTATCCGGAGCGCGGCGCCCAGATGTCGTTCATGCTCCAGGCCGTCCTGCTGCTCGTCTCAGGCGTCTATTACAGCGTCGACGTGCTGCCGGGCTGGCTGCAGCTCTTCGCCACGGTGGCGCCGACGACCTACATCCTGGAGGGTATTCGGGCGGCGCTGGTAGACGGCAAGGGCGTTGGCGACCTCAAGGGGACGCTGCTGGCGCTCGCCGGCTTCGGCGTCGTCCTCGTGCCGGGCGGCATCGCCGTCTTCGCGGCCGGCGAGGCCTGGGCGAAGAAGACGGGCAAGCTGAAGCGG
>DATBWN010000132.1:0-4722 GCA_036514755.1 Dehalococcoidia bacterium
CGGCCGGCCGAGGCTCTCGAGGACGGTACGCACATCGGAGTCGAGGGAGGGGGCTCTGCGAGGGGCCATCGCATCGATTATAGGGAACGCGGCATGAGGGACAAGGAACAGGGAGCCGCAGTGTCTTTGCGAGCGAAGCGAAGCAATCCCGGTCGAACACCAAGATTGCTTCGGGCGGAGCCTGCCCTGAGCAAAGCCGGGGGCCCTCGCAATGACAGCACACTCCCTCCTTGCTCGCGGCGATTATGACGTGTTACACTGCCTGCGACGCGTAAAGAGAAGAGTGACGAGGGCCGGAAAGGCCGGATGCTCGCAGTAGAGCGCAAGACCGAGATCATCCAGGAGCACCAGCAGCACGCGGCGGACACAGGCTCCGCCGAAGTTCAGATCGCGCTGCTCACCGGACGGATCAACGACCTCACGCAGCATCTTCGCGTCCACCGGAAAGACCACCACTCGCGACGCGGCCTCTTGATGATGGTCGGGCAACGCCGCCGGCAGCTTGCCTACCTCAACAAGATCGACGTCGACCGTTATCGGGCCGTGGTCGCAAAGCTGGGCCTCCGCAAGTAGAAGCGCGGGGGCTTCTTTGTAGGTAAGGCTGCAGGCCGAAAAGGGAACAGCGGTCAAACCCAGGCTTGGGCGTTTAGACCTAATCCCTCATTCGTGAGGGGTGGGCGTGGCCCTGCCAGGCAGGCGCGTTCAGCCGCCCTAATCCATACCGGGGGCGGCGATATCTAGGTGAAGGGAAGTAAGGAAAACACACATGTCGCAGATCTATGAAGTGGAAGTCGACGGCCGTCAGCTAATCATCGAGACGGGAAGGCTCGCTACGCAAGCCGGCGGGTCGATAACGGTCGCCCTGGGCGAGACCGTCGTCCTGGTCACGGCCTGCGTCAGCCCGGAGCCGCGGGCGGACGTCGATTTCTTCCCCCTGACCATCGACTTCGAGGAGCGTCTCTACGCCGCCGGCAAGATTCCCGGCGGCTTTCCGCGCCGCGAGGGACGCCCCTCCACGGACGCCGTCCTCGCCGGCCGCATGACGGACCGGGCGCTGCGGCCGCTCTTCCCCAAGGGCTTCCGCAACGATGTCCAGATCATCGTCACCGTCCTCTCCGCCGACATGGAGAACGACCCGGACGTGCTGGCGACTATCGGCGCGTCCGCGGCCCTCAGCATCTCCAACATCCCCTTCGACGGCCCGGTCTCCGCCGCGCGCGTTGGCCACGTTGACGGCAAGTTCGTCGTCTACCCCACCTACACGGAGCTCAGGGAGAGCGACCTCGACCTCGTTGTCTCCTCGACGCGGGAGAAGGTGATCATGGTGGAGGCGGGCGCGAAGGGCGTCCGAGAGGACGCCTTCCTGGAAGCGGTGCGCGTCGGCCACGAGGCGAACCAGAAGCTCATCCAGGTCCAGGACGAGATGGCGAAGCAGCTGGGCGCGCCGAAGCTGGCCGTCGAGACGAAAGACATGGACCCGGCGGTCCACGCCGCCGTCGCCGATTTCCTCAGCAGCCGTCTGGAGGACATCCTCACCGCCGTCAAGGAGGAGCGCCAGGAGGGCCTGCGCGACCGCCTGGCCGAGCTGAGGGAGCGCTTCGGCGACGAGTTCGCCGCCGACCAGATTTCGATGGCGCTGGACGCCGTCGTCAAGCAGACGGTGCGCGGGCGCGTCCTCAAAGAGGGCAAGCGCGCCGACGGTCGCGCCGTCGACGAGCTGCGCCCCATCTCCTGCGACGTGGGCATCCTGCCGCGCACGCACGGCACCGGCCTCTTCCAGCGCGGCGAGACGCAGGTGCTGACCATCGTCACCCTTGGGCCGATGAGCATGCAGCAGAAGCTGGACACGCTCTCGCCGGAGGAACGCAAGCGCTTCATGCACCACTACAACTTCCCGCCCTTCTCCGTCGGCGAGGTGCGCCGCCTGGGCGGCACCAGCCGGCGCGAGCTCGGCCACGGCTCCCTGGGCGAGCGCGCCCTGGAGCCCGTTATTCCCAGCGAGGAAGAATTCCCTTACACGATCCGCCTGGTCTCCGAGGTGCTGGGCAGCAACGGCAGCACCTCCCAGGCGAGCATCTGCGGCGGCAGCCTCGCCCTGATGGACGCCGGCGTGCCGATCAAAGAGCCGGTGGCCGGCGTCGCCATGGGCCTCGTTACGGGCGAGGACGGCGGCTACAAGATTCTCACGGACATCGCCGGGTTGGAGGACGCCCTCGGCGACATGGACTTCAAGGTCGCCGGCACCAGGGACGGCATCACCGCCGTCCAGGCCGACTTCAAGATCAAAGGCCTGGCGCTGCCGATGGTGGGTGAGATCATCGACAAGGCGCGCACGGCGCGCCTCTACATCCTCGACAGGATCGAGGAGACCATCGCGGCGCCGCGCAAGGAGCTCTCCCGCTACGCCCCGCGCATGTACCGCATCCTGATCCCGCGCGAGAAGATCGGCGTCGTCATCGGCCCCGGCGGCAAGATGGTGCGCTCGATCATCGAAGAGACCAAGTGCACCGTCGACGTCGAGGACGACGGCTCAATCTTCATCGGTTCGACGAACGAGGAGGCGGCGAGGCGCGCCATCGCCATCATCGAGGGCCTGACAAGAGAGGCGGTCGTCGGCCAGACCTACACGGGCCGCGTCACGCGCACCGTCGACTTCGGCGCCTTCGTCGAGATCATGCCGGGCAAGGAGGGCCTCGTCCGTATCGGCGAGCTGGCCGACTATCGCGTGCCCAGCGTCGAGGACGTCGTCAAGGTAGGCGACGAGATCATGGTCATGGTCATCGAGATCGATAACCTCGGCCGCATAAACCTCTCGCGACGGGCCGTACTGGAAGGCGTGACGCCGGGAGAGCTGGAAGAGCACCCAGGCGAGATACCGTCGCCGCTGACGCGGCGCACGTCGACGCTGGGCCCGCTTCGCTCGCCGCGACCGCCGATGCGTCAGGACGGAGGCGGCGGCTTCCGCGGTCGTCGCCGCGGCGGGCGTCCCGGCGGCGGCCCGAGCGGCCCCCGCCCACCGATGCCCCGCTAGCGCCTCGCACGCCAGCCTTCAGGCTGGGGCATGCCCCAGGGCTTTAGCCTGGGGTGCATTATCGGGGGTCACGATGGAGAAGATCAGCGTCGTCGTCTCCGGGACCGGCTTCATGGGCCGGGAGGTACTCGCCGCCGTTTCGCGCGAGGAAGACATGCAGCCGGTGGGCGTCATCGAGAAGTTCTCGCGGGAGGAGTTCGTCTCCCTGCCGACCGGCGGCGGCCTTGTACCGCTGAGCAGCGACGCGCAGGCGCTGCTGGAGCGGCTGCGGCCCCGCGTCGTCATCGACTTCACGAACGCCGAGTGGACGCCCGTCGTCGCCAAGGCGGCGCTGGGCTGCGGCGCCTCGCTCGTCATCGGCACGACCGGCCATAGCGAGGCGTTCCTCAACGAGCTGGCGGCGGAGTGCCGCGCCAAGGGCCTCGGCGCCGTCGTGGCGCCAAACTTCGCCATCGGCGCCGTGATCATGGTCCACCTGGCGAAGATCGCCTCGAAGTACTTCGACTACGCCGAGATCAGCGAGATGCATCAGGAGAAGAAGGTGGACGCGCCCTCCGGCACGGCCGTGCTGGCGGCGCGCGAGATGGCGGCGGCGCGCGGCCGCCCCTTCGAGCACGCGCTGCCGCAGAAGGAGCCGCTGGCCGGCGGCCGCGGCGCCCTCTACCAGGGCGTCGCCATCCACAGCCAGCGCATGCCGGGCTTCGTCGCCCACCACGAGATCGCCTTCGGTGGGCTGGGCCAGACGCTGCGCATCCGCCACGACTCCACCGGCCGCGACTCGTTCATCCCCGGCGTCCTCGTGGCGACGCGAGAGGTGATCAACCGCCGCGAGCTGATCGTCGGGCTGGACAAGCTTATCGGCCTCTAAAGCAAAGCGAACGCGACGTCACCAAAGGTATAAAGCAGGCCCAGACAGCCCACTCGTCGGCGGCGGGCGTCGGCTGGATGGCGGTCATCGGAAGTCGTTCCCCTGCGGGATGAATCCCGCAGCTAACTGTCTTTGCGAGGCTCGCCGCCGGCGAGCCGTGGCAATCTTTGACCCTTCCACTTGGGGAGGCGAATCGCCAAGGATTGCTTCGCCCTCCTTCGAAGGGCTCGCAATGACCAGACTGGGCTGTCTTGCTGTTGGGGGCGTAACACCGGGGCCTGCGCTGCGTTGTATTCATTAGCCGTCGTCGAGGAGCCGGAGCGCTCAATACTTCTGCCTACGGATGCGGGCGCGGGCGGTCGATATTTAGGATGAAGCCCGGCTTCGCATCCTGAATAGCGGGACTGATGGCAGAAGACGAATCGCCCGTCCTGAGCCAAAGACGAAACCGCAGGCGCCGAGAGCGCGGCCAGAGCATGGTCGAGTTCGCTCTTACGGCGCCGCTTCTCGTTCTCATGTTCCTCGGCCTCATCGAGATCGGCAACGCGCTCAACTCCTACCTGACGGTCCTTGCCTCCGCCCGCGACGCCGCCCGACTGGCCGCGCAGGGCGGGGCCACGCCGACGACCATGCTCAGCATGATCGATAACGAGACGGACCGCCTGCCTACGGACGTACCGACCGGATCGCTCAACTGCAGCAGCGGCGCCGGCGTCGATATCCGCGGCCTGGACGGCTCTTGCCAGGCGTTACTCACCGTCTCCGGCAAGGCCGCCGTGCAGGTGAAGGTCTGCTACGACCACCCGCTCTTCGTCCGCATACC
>DATBWN010000133.1:0-2885 GCA_036514755.1 Dehalococcoidia bacterium
AGCTCGGCGACGTCAGCCTCAGCCTTCGCCGCGAGGGCGATGAGGCCGGTCTCGGCGCCCGCGTATCGCGCCCGCGCCTCGGCTTCGATCTGCTCTGTCCGCGCCGCGTCCGCCTCGTCGATGTTGAGGACGATGAGCAGGGGCTTCGCCGTGATCAGGTTGAAACCGGCGAGCAGCGCCTTCTCGTCGGCCGTCAGCCCCAGAGAGCGCACCGGCTTCTCCGCCTCCAGCGCCTCCTTCAGGCGCCGCAGCAGCGCCCGCTCCCACTCCTGCGCGCCGCGAGCGCCGGCCGGCAGCGAGCGCGACTCGATGCTCAGGCGCTCGATGCGGCGGTCGACGATGCCGAGGTCGGCCAGGACGAGCTCCATGTCCAGCGCCGCGATGTCGCGCGCCGGGTCGACGTCCGACTCGCCGTAGGCGCGCACGACGTGGACGATGAGGTCGGCGGTGGAGAGGACGCCCAGCAGCTGCGGCGGCGGCCCCTTGCGGCCGGCGCTGAGGGACGGGAAGTCGAGCAGGCGCAGCTCCAGGTGGGTGGTCTTGCGCGCCGAGACGAGGGCAGCGAGGCGGTCGAGACGCTCGTCCGGCACCTTGACGACGGCGACGGCGGGCTCGTTGGGCGAGGGGTGATGGGGCAGGTGGCCGGCGGCGAGCGCCTTGAGCAGCGTCGTCTTGCCTGAGGCCGCGAGGCCGATGAGCGCGACGTCCATGGTTCGAGTCTATTACGCTCCGAAGGCCAGACTTAAGTCTGGCCTTCCTGCCGGAACTGAGCCCAGTCTGGCAGCTTGGCGTCCGGCACGGCGTCGTAGGCCGGCAGGTAGGGCTTGATGTCGAGCACCGGCGTGCCGTCCAGCGCGTCGAGGCCGCGCACGCGCAGCACGGCTTTGCGCCGGTGCAGGACGGATACGACGGAGACGCCGATGGCGTTCGGGCGCAGTTGGCTGCGCGTCGCCAGCACGCCGCGCTGCGGCGGCGAGTCCTCGTTGCCGATGGCGACGGTCAGGCGGCGCTCCGCCTCCGGCACGCGGTTGAGGTCGAAGACGACGATGACGTGCGAGAAGCCCTCCAGCGCGTCCAGGGCCGGCGCCAGGTCCTCGCGCAGGAGGATGTCGGAGCGCACGTCCTCCCAGCCCTCGCTACGGAAGTCGCGCACGCGGTTGCGGACGACGCCGATCGGCCGGTAGGCGACGGGCTCGCGCGGGATGAGCGGCGCGCCGCCGAAGAGCGTCCTCAGCCTTTCCAGCAGGCTCATTCCGTCAATATAACGCGCTCCTGGATAAAACGAAGGCCGGACTTCAGTCCGGTGAGAACCCCACTGCCAGGCTGAAGCCTGGCCTTCGTTCCATGCTATAACGCGCCGCTCGCCGAACTGGTTTCAGATAGCAAGTCTTGGCAAAAATGTGCTAACATAATAGAGCTTATGACGCCGGATCCCCGTCACGCGTCCTCGCTGGCCTTGCGGACCGTCGACCCCTGAAGCACGGAGAGTTTGAGGCAGATCCACCCCTGAAGGGGTAGACGCGTTCGCCATGGCGACCAAAAGAGCGGAAGAGCAGTACACAGCCCGCGATATCCAGGTGCTCGAAGGCCTGGAGGCCGTGCGTCGCCGCCCCGGCATGTACATCGGCGGCACCGACCAGCGCGGCTTGCACCACCTCCTCATCGAGGTCGCCGACAACAGCATCGACGAGGCGATGGCGGGCCACTGCGACCGCGTCTGGATCCACATTGCCAAGGACGGCCGCGTCACGGTGCGCGACAACGGCTGGGGCATCCCGGTTGATACGCACCCGGGCACCGGCAAGTCTGCGCTCGAGACCGTGATGACGGTCCTGCACGCCGGCGGCAAGTTCGGCGGCCAGGTCTACAAGGTCTCCGGCGGGCTCCACGGCGTCGGCGCCTCCGTCGTCAACGCCCTCTCGGAGCAGATGTGGGTCGAGGTGCGCCGCGGCGGCAAGCTCTACCGCCAAGAGTACGAGCGCGGCATCCCTAAGACGCCGGTGCGCACCGTCAAGGAGTCCTGGTACGCCGGCCCGGACACGGGCGACCTGGCCGAGACGGGCACGACGAGCTGCTTCTTGCCCGACCCCACCATCTTCCTCGACGTCGAGTTCGACTCCTCCATCCTCCTGCAGCGCTTCCGCGAGTACGCTTACCTGACGAAGGGCGTCTGGCTCTCGTTCGTCGACGAGCGCAGCGACCGCGAGGTCACCTTCTACTTCGAAGGCGGCATCCAGAGCTTCGTCCGCCACCTCAACCGCGACCGCGACGTGCTCTTCCCGCGGCCGATCTACGTCGAGCGCCAGGTCAACGGCACGAGCGTCGAGTGCGCCGTGCAGTACAACTCCACCTTCAACGAGGCGACGTTCAGCTTCGTCAACTGCATCAACACGATCGACGGCGGCAGCCACCTGACCGGCTTCCGATCGGCGCTGACGCGCGTCCTCAACGACTACGCCCGCAAGCAGAAGCTCCTCAAGGACGATGACCCCAACCTGACGGGCGAGGACGTGCGCGAGGGCCTCGTCGCCGTGGTGAGCGTGAAGCTGCCGGAGCCCCAGTTCGAGGGCCAGACGAAGACGCGCCTCGGCAACCCGGAGGTCAAGGGCCAGGTCGAGTCAGCCGTCGGCGAGGGGTTGACGCAGTACCTGGAGGAGCACCCCTCGGACGCCCGCCGCATCATCGAGAAGTGCATCACGACCGCCCACGCCCGCGAGGCGGCGCGCAAGGCGCGCGACCTCGTCATCCGCAAGGGGCTGCTGGACGGCACGCTGCTCCCCGGCAAGCTCACCGACTGCTCCGACCGCGACCCGCAGAACTGCGAGATGTTCATCGTGGAGGGGCCCTCCGCCGGCGGCTCCGCCAAGGGCGGCCGCGACCGCCGC
>DATBWN010000134.1:0-3013 GCA_036514755.1 Dehalococcoidia bacterium
CTCGGCTGGCCGCGCCGGCGTCCAGAGCGCTACTTGATTACGTCCCAGGTCCTTCGCCTGATACATCGCCTCGTCCGCCAGCTCGATGAGCCTCTCTAAGTTGTCGCCGTGCTCCGGCAGGAGCGCCACGCCGACGGACACGGTCAGCGACCCCACGGACTCGATATCGTGCCCCGACCAGTGCGTCCCCTCGACGGCCGCGCGCAGCCTCTCTGCCAGCGCCAGGGCCGTTGCCTCGTCGGCGTCCGTGAAGACCATCAGGAACTCCTCGCCGCCGTAGCGATAGACGCGGTCCGTGCCTCGCACCGTCCCACTCAATACGTTCGCCACCCCCTGAAGCGTCTCGTCTCCCACGCGGTGGCCGAACTCGTCGTTCACGCGCTTGAAGCGGTCGATGTCCACCATCGCCACCGCCGCCCTTCGCCCGCCGTGCTCGGACAGCTCCTTCAGCGGCCCCGCCATGTCCTCGCTCAGCTGTAGCCGGTTCGAGAGCCCCGTCAGCGCGTCCCGGTGCGCCCACCTGGCGCTCGTCTCCGTCGACTCGGCCGCCACCACCGCCGACGCCACCTGGGACGCCATCATCTCCAGCACCCTCTGGTCGTCCTCGCCGAACGCGCCCTTCCGACGCGACCAGCAGGAGAGCGTTCCGACGACCCGTGCCCCGACAATGAGTGGCACGATCAGGCTCGACTGCATGTCCTCCGGCCACTCGCCGTCGAAGGCCCATTCGGAGGCTCTCTCGCTCATGCGCAGCGTCGTGCCCCGCCGTCCCACCCGCCCAAGCGGCCCCGCACCCAGGGGAACGGCTCCCAGACTCGGCAGCACGTCGCCGGAGGACGTCAGGCTGCCTGCGGCCACCAGCTCCTCGCCCTCGAGCAGGCGCAGGACGACTACGTCCGCCCGCACCAGACGCATCGACTCCCGAAGCGTCGCGCCCACAACGTGGTCCATGCTCAGCGTGTCGGTCACCTCGCTGAACACGTTGTAGAGCGCGCTCAGCTGGTTATTCCGCGCCGCCAGCGACTCCTTCTCGCCCTCCGCCGTGGCCAGCGCCTCTTGCAGCCTTCTGCCCATCACCAGCAGAACGAAGAAACCACTCGCGCCGAGGACCGTCAGCCCGGCGAACAACGCGAAGCTCATCACGTCCGTGGCACGGTTCAGCTCATCAAAGCGATCTTCCGTCTGCGCCGCGAGATCGGGAATCGCCTGTCCGCCTGTAGCCTGCAAGATCAGGAGCCTGGCCCTCAGGAGGCGGAGGTTGTCCAGCGTGGGCTGCTTAAGGTACGCCTCGAGGCTGAGCGTCGCGCTCGAGATCTTGCCGGCAGCGCCTAGCGCGAAGTCGGAGTCGCCGGCCGCCAGCTCGTCCCGCGTCTTGGCGAGCATCTCGTCGAATAGCCGCTGCAGGTTCGCCCCCTCCTGCAGCAGGAGGGCGATTTCCACGGCGGGCAGCGCCGGGTTGGCCGCGCCGTCGTCGTCGCGGTGTAGCTCATCTCTCACCAACTCCTGAGCAGCTGGGTCGAGGGAGAGAAAGTCGTCGCTGTGCAGGTAGGCGTGCCGTCCCTCGTCGAGAATCCCCAGCATGCGCGCGACCAAGGCTTCTCCCTGGGAGGTGACGAGGGTTGTGCGTGAAATGCGCTCCGACTGGTCGACCTTGTCTTCGATTACGCCTATCACCGTCAGCGCCAGCACGAGCGCCACCCCGAGGAACACGACGACCATCGTCAGCTGCAGCCGAAGAACCTCTCTGGGGCCGGGAGCAAGACGACGCAGAAGCCTGGACATGCCTACCTAGTGCCCATCTCGGACAGGAGTCCCCTACGAGAGATATCGGCAGCGTGAGATGGCGGCTGGAGCGCCGAACGTCTCTGTTGCCTAGGCCGACCGGCCTCGCTTCAGCGCCCCGTTGAGCCGTGACCGCCAGCGTCCCGCTCCGACGCCGCGAGCTCTTCGACAAGCACCACCGGCAGCGCCTCCGCCCGCGCGACCACGATCTGCGCCACGCGGTCGCCGTGCTGGACGCGGTAGGGCGCGCGCGTCCCGATGGTGTGCATCGAGACGAGCACCTCGCCGCGGTAGTCGGCGTCCAGCGTTCCGAGGAGGACGCTCACGCCCAGGCGCCCCAGGCCCGACCGCGGCCGTATCTGCACGTCGTAGCCCGCCGGTGCTTCGACGGCGATGCCGGTGGGCACCAGCGTCACGTCCGGCCCGATGTCGCTGAAGCCGGGCGGCTCCAGGCAGGCGAACAGGTCCAGCCCCGTGGCGCCCTCCGTCGCCCGCGCCGGCAGGCGCGCCCCCGGCCGCAGCAGCTTCACCTTGAGGACAGGCTCACGCATGCGCCGCTTGCTCTTTGAGTCCGTGCCGTGGCTTCGCATCCCTACCGGTCTGCTCCGCCTGAGAAACGGAAGATTCTGTGAGGGGACACCTCCTTCGACAGGCTCAGGACAGGCCCTCACACTCCCCGCCAAGGGGCTCCGCCCCCTGTAGCCCCCGGCGCGTCGTAGCGCGGCAGCCTATGCCCCCACGCCAGTGGGCCAACCCGGCTTCGCCCCGTACGGCAGTATGCGGCCGATGGCCTCCACGTGGCGGATGAGCCCGCCGCGGACCTTGAACGCCTCCCAGATCATCGCCGTGCTGGGCGTGCGGGCGAAGGCCGGCATCTCCCGCCGCGTCCCGTCCTTCAGCTCGATGAAGTCGCCCCCGTCATGGTCGAACATGAACACGCCGAAGGTCATGCCCCGCTCCTCGTCCACCACCAGCACGCGACGGTCGCGCACGCGGCTTATGTAGCCGTGGATGCCAGCGCTGATCTGCTCCGCGACGCCCATCTGGCCCATTCGCGCCATCTCCGGGTTGCCGCCCAGCGGCGCCGCGTCCGCCGGCCGGTTCGCCGTCACCATTCCGTTCTCCACCCGCGCGCAGTCCTTGTCGACCCGGATGATCCCGCCGTCGCGCTGCTCGATGCCGTCGAAGTAGGAGTGCGTGATCGCGATCAGCTCCTCCCGCGACGAGCGCT
>DATBWN010000135.1:0-2286 GCA_036514755.1 Dehalococcoidia bacterium
GCGCCTCGCCTTTCCAGCGGGTCAGCCACATCGCTTCACCCCAAAGTGCGTGCGCCAGGATGCCGCGGATGCTGCCGTAGACGAAGCCGTTCGGCTGCGCGTACTCCTCCTCGCTCATCCCCTCCGTCGCGGCCAGCAGCCCGTCCCGTGCCCAGTAGCAGTAGTCCCACACGCTCCGGAAGTAGTCGGCGTTCATGCTCACCTCGCTCGACACGGCAGGCGGGGTACAGGGGCGCAGCCCCTGACGGGGAGTCTGAGGGGTGTCCCCTCAGAAAACAACCCTTCCTTACGGCGGAGCAGACAAGCCCTCAACGGGCGCAGGATGCGAAGCCGCGTGGAGCCGCCTCGACGCTACAATGGAGCATGCCGCGCAGAACGCCTGGTCGAGACCTCCCCCAGCAGGCCCTGCTCGCCTCGGAAGGCGCTTCGGCCGAAGAAAACCCCGCCGGCGCGCCGCTGGCCGCCCGCATGCGCCCCCGCAGCTTCGACGAGTACGTCGGCCAGGACCACCTCGTCGCGCCGGGCAAGCTCCTGCGCCGCCTCGTCGAGGCCGGCCATCTGCCTTCCGTCATCTTCTGGGGCCCGCCTGGCTCCGGCAAGACGACGCTCGCCCGCATCATCGCGGCCCAGACCGCCGCCCACTTCGTCGCCATCTCCGCCGTCGCCGCCGGCGTCGCCGACCTGCGCCGCATCGTCGCCGAAGCCCGCGAGCTGAAGAAGGGCGAACCTCGAGTTGTAACGCGAGTTGTTGGACCTGACGGGGAGCTGGTAGTCACGGACGAACTTCCCGGCGAGATCGTCCTTCGACCCGGCAGAGAACCCCAGCGCACCGTCCTCCTCATCGACGAGATCCACCGCTTCAACAAATCCCAGCAGGACGCCGTCCTCCCTTATGTCGAGGACGGCACCGTCACCCTCATCGGCGCCACGACCGAGAACCCCTCGTTCGAGGTCATCGGGCCCCTCCTCTCCCGCTCCCGCGTCTTCACCCTCAAGGCGCTGGACGAGACGCAGATCGAGGTCCTCATTCGCCGCGCCCTCGCCGACCGCGAGCGCGGCCTCGGCGAGCTGGCAGTCGATATGGACGACGAGGCCATCGAGGCGCTGGCCGCCTCCGTCGGCGGCGACGCCCGCATCGCCCTCAACGCGCTGGAGGCCGCGGCTCTCGCCGCGACCTCTGGGGTCAGGGGCCAGGTGTCAGGGGCCGGGGTGGACCGACCCCCAACCCCCGACGTCGGCGCGCGTAACGCGCGCCGACGTCGAAGAGGCGCTGCAGCACCGCACCTACCTCTACGACCGCCAGGGCGACGCCCACTACGACACGATCAGCGCCTTCATCAAGAGCCTGCGCGGCTCCGACCCCGACGCCGCCCTCTACTGGCTCGCCCGCATGGTCGAGGCCGGCGAAGACCCCCTGTTCATCGTCCGGCGCATGGTCATCCTCGCCGCCGAGGACGTCGGCCTCGCCGACCCGCAGGCGCTGGTCGTCGCCACCGCCTGCCAGCAGGCCGTGCACTTCATCGGCATGCCGGAGGGCTTCCTGCCGATGGCCGAGACCGCCCTCTACCTCGCCCTGGCGCCGAAGAGCAACAGCGCCCTCGAGGCCTACACGCGCGCCCTCGCCGACGTCGAGGCCACGCGCAACGACCCCGTCCCGCTGCACCTGCGCAACGCCGTCACCGGCCTGATGAAGGGCCTCGGCTACGGCGAGGGCTACAAGTACGCCCACGACTACGCCGGCGGCGTCGCGCCCGGCCAGACCTACCTGCCGGAGCGCCTCAAGGGCCGCCGCTACTACGTCCCGAAGGGGACGGGGCGGGAGAAGGAGCGGGGGAGTTCCGTTCGTCCTGAGCCTGTCGAAGGGCGAGACTAGGTGCCGAATGGCCGCAGGCTCCGCGACGTCTCGCCGGAGCGCGCCATCCGCGCGTTCGAGCGAGCCGGTTATTACGTCTCCCGCGTGACGGGCAGCCACCATGTCCTGAAGCACCCAGAACGTCGCACCGTGATCATCCCGCGTCACCGCGTCGTGAAGGCTGGCCTCCTGCTCGATCAGATCAGGGCCTCAGGCCTTACAATCGAAGAGTTCGAGGAACTGCTGTGAAGAAGCGCATCTACACCGTCGTCGTGCACAAGGCCGAAGAGGGGGGCTACTGGACTGCGGTGCCCGCCTTGCCCGGCGCCGGCTCTCAGGGCGAGAGCGTTGAAGAGGCCTTGGAGATGACCAAAGAGGCGATCGAGCTCATGCTCGAGGCCCTCACCGAGGACGGCAAGCCCATCCCCGACGAC
>DATBWN010000136.1:0-6382 GCA_036514755.1 Dehalococcoidia bacterium
GGTCTTGACGACGGCCAGCTTCGCCACCATCGCCTGGATGACGTAGCCGAAGTAGTAGTAGCTCACGCTGGCGCCGGCGAACCAGGCGTCGTCCGGCGAGTAGTAGCGGCTGCGGCTGGCGGCGTTGAGGAGCATGAACTCCATCGGCTTCTCCGTCGCCTCGATCTCCGGTATGTAGGAGCGCAGGTGGGCGGCGACGAACAAGGCGCCGGTGAAGACGACCTCGACGGCGACGACGAAGCCCGCTCGCTCCGCCAGGGCAAGGCGCAGCTCAGCTCCGCGACGCCTGATTAGGTACACGTCGACCGCGGCGAGCAGCAAAAAGACCCAGACGATGCTGCCGGGGCGGTTGGGCAAGACGTGCAGCGAGAGCGCGAGCCAGAAGAGATAGGCTCCCAAGAGCAGCCCCACGGGCTTGGCAAAGGCGTAGCCGCGGCCGGGCAGACGCTGGAAGAGCAGCAGTGCTATCGGCAGGGCGAGGAGACCGGCGCCCTCCACGACGAGCCACCAGCGAAACGTTTCGGAGATCATGCGCGGGCTGGGCCGGACGACACCTTACTCGAACAACGCCTCGACGAAGGCCTCGGCGTCGAAGGGGCTCAGGTCGTCCTCGCCCTCGCCGGTGCCGACGAAGCGCACCGGCAGGCCCAGCTCATCGCAGATCGCGAAGACGATGCCGCCCTTCGACGTGCCGTCCAGCTTCGTGAGGGCGATGGCCGTCACGTCGACGGCCTCCGTGAAGGCACGCGCCTGTATGAGGGCGTTCTGGCCGGTGGTGGCGTCGAGCACGAGGAGCACCTCGTGCGGCGCCGTGGGGTCCTTGCGCTCGATGACGCGGCGCACCTTGCGAAGCTCCTCCATCAGGTTGAACTTGGTGTGCAGGCGGCCGGCCGTGTCGATGATGGCGACGGCCGCGTCGCGGCTCTGGGCGGCGGCGACGGCGTCGAAGGCGACGGCCCCCGGGTCGGCGCCCTCGCGGTGGGCGATGACCTGGGCGCCGACGCGCTCCGCCCACGTCTTCAGCTGGTCAATGGCGGCGGCGCGAAAGGTGTCGCCGGCGGCGACGACGACGCTCTCACCCTCCTGGCGGTAGAGGTGGGCCAGCTTGGCGATGGTCGTCGTCTTGCCCGTGCCGTTGACGCCAACGACGAGGATGACGCCGGGCCGCGGCCCTTCGGCGGAGCTAAGGGCAGGCGCCTGGGCCGCGTCCTCACCCCAGAGAGCGCCTCGAAAGGGGACGGCCATGAGGATCGCCATGAGCTCCTCCTTGAGGAGCCCTCGCACCGCGTGCGGGTCGCGGACGCGCTTCTTCTCGACCCGCTCGCGGACGCGGCCGAGGACCTTCTCGGTCGTGCGCACGCCGACGTCGGCGCCGAGGAGCACCTCCTCCAGCTCCAGCCAGAGGTCTTCGTCGATCTGGCCGCGCTCGAGGATGCCGGCGATGCGGCCGAACCAGCTGCGCCGCGTACGGATAAGGGCCGCTTCCGTCTTCTCTTCAATCCGAGGCGTTGCGCGGCGAAAGAGGGGCAAGGGCGGGCTCCTAGCGCACCGGTCCTGTCATTGCGAGCGTAGCGAAGCAATCCCGGTGGCGCCGGCCCGAGGTTGCTTCGGGCTTCGCCCTCGCAAAGACACAGCAGGGTCTCCATCGAGTCATAAGCGCAGAAGGATCATAGCAGTGGCCTTGAGACAGGGCCAAAGCGTTAATTCTTCTCGACGTCGTCCAGGCGGAGGGAGAGGACGCGGGAGGTGTTGTCCGCGCCCATGGAGACGCCGTAGATGGCGTCCGCCGCCTCGATCGTGCGCGGGTTGTGGGTGATGACGATGAACTGCGTCTTCTTCTCCAGCGCCCGCAGCGCCTCGACAAAGCGGCCCACGTTCGTCTCATCCAGCGCCGCGTCGACTTCGTCCAGGACGCAGACGGGCGATGGGTGCGCCTCCAGCAGCGAGAGCAGCAGCGCCAGCGCCGTCAGCGCCCGCTCGCCGCCGGAGAGCATGGCGAGCGTGCTGACGCGCTTGCCCGGCGGCTGGGCGACGATCTCGATGCCGCTGTTCGCGTAGTCGTCCGGCTGGGTAAGGCTGAGGCGGGCGTGGCCGCCGGCGAAGAAGGCCTCGAAGTAGCGCTGAAACTCCCGGTCGACGACGGCGAAGGTCGTCTTCAGACGCTCACGGATGTTCGACTCGAGCTCGTCGATGGCGCTGAGGAGGGTCTGCTCCGAGCCCTGAAGGTCGTCCACCTGGCCCTTGAGGAAGTCGTAGCGCTCGCGGCTCTCGCCGTAGTCGGCGGGCGCCTGCTCGTTGACGGGGCCGAGGGCGCGGATCTGGCCGCGCAGCTCGGCAATGCGGGCGCGCAGGGCGTCGGGATCGACATCAGCGGCGCCGCGGATGGGCGGCAGGCGTCCGCCTCGCTGGGCGCCGGAGGTCTGGCCCGCTTCGGCCGGGACGACGGCGTTGCCCTGGACGCGGAAGCCCTCCGCCGCCATCATCTCCCGCAGCCCCTCGATCTCGTCGCCGCGCAGCTTGACGGCGGCCTCGGCCTCCAGGTGGGCGCGCTCGGCATCGAGAAGGCGGCTGCGCGCCGTCGCCAGCTGGTCGCGCATGCTGCGTACGCGGCTCTGGAGGTGGGAGAGCTCGCCTTCCGCCGGCTCCGTCTCGGCGACGAGGGCGGCGAGCTCTTCCTGGGCGCGGGCCAGCTCGGCGGCGCCGGACTCGCCGCCGGCGCGCAGGCCGACAAGCTCCGCCTCGATGGCTTTGACGCCATCTTCGCGGCTGCGCAGGCGCTCCTCGGCGCGGGCCAGGCCGGCCTGCAGCAGCTCTAGCTGCCGGTCGAGGGAACGCGCTTCGCCTTCCAGGTCGGCGTGGGCTGCGGCGGCCTCGGAGACGGAGTCGACGGCGGCGCTGCGCTTGGCGGCGAAGGCGTTGAGGGCTTCGCGGTCGCGCTGGAGGGCGTCGTCGGCCTGGCGGGCCTCGGCTTCGGCGCGGTCGCGCTCGCGGGAGAGGCGGCTGCGACGGCCGCGCCAGTCGGCTTGCCCCTCGCCGCGGCGGCGCTCCCACCAGAGGGAGCGGGCTTCGCTGCGCAGGAGGACGCGGCGGCCGCGGTTCTCCAGCTGGACGTTCTGGCGACGGGCGCGCTCCTCGCGCAGAGCGCGCAGCCGCGGCTCGATCTCGGCCAGGGCGGCGAGGGCGGCGTTGAGCGCCTCCTGCTCGCGGCGCAGACGGGAGACGAGGTCCTGGCGGCTCTCCTCCAGGGCCTCGGTCTGCTCCGGCAGCTCGTCCAGCTCCCGCTGGCGGCTGAAGGACTCGACGGTGGCGCGGCTCTGGCCGCCGGCGATGGAGCCGCTCGGCCGCAGCAGGACGCCGTCCATGGTGACGACGGAGCCGAGGCCGCGGCGCAGCACCTGCTGCGCCAGGCCCACGCCCTCGACGACGATGGTGCGGCCGAGAAGGGCGTCGACCAGCGGCCGGAAGCGGTTCTCGCAGCGGACGAGGCGGGCGGCGACGCCGATGACGCCCTTCTCGCGCAGGAGGTTTAGCGGCGGCGTCGTGCGGATGGCGTCCAGCGGGAAGATGGTGGCGCGGCCGGCCTCCTGCTCGCCCAGCGTCTCGATCGCCGCCAGAGCGGCCGAATGGTTCTCGAAGACGAGGGCCTCGACGTTCTCCGCCAGGGCAGCCTCGATGGCGCGCTCGAGGCCGGGTGGGACGCGGACGACGTCGCGGACGAGGCCGAGGAGGCCCTCGACGGCGCTGCGCTGCTCATCGTCGCCGAGGAGGAAGCGCGTGCCGGCGGCGACGCCCTCCTGGCCGCTCTGCAGGCGGCGCAGCATCTCCTGGCGGGCGCGCAGCTGGCCGAGGCGGCTCTCGAGCTGCAGCGCCTCCCTCTCGAGCTCGCCCACGGCGGCGCGGCCACCTTCGACGCGGACGGCGAGGCCCTGACGCTCGCGCTCCGCCTCGTCGATCTCGCGGTCGAGGGCGGCGAGGCGGTCGCGCAACGTGCGAAACTCGCGCGCAACCTCGGCGAACTGCTCCACCAGCTCTCGTCTGCGGGCGGCGCGGCGGGCGGCCTCGCCCTGGGAGCGCGATTCTTCCTCGGCGAGGCGCTTGAGCGCGGCCTCGGCCTCGGCGGCGGCGCGCTGGGCGCGGCCGAGCGCTTCCTCGCTCTCGGCGATGCGGCGGCGCAGGGCCGCCTGCTCCTGCTCCTGGGCGTTCAGCTCCTGACGCCGCGTGGCGATGAGGCCGCGGGCGTCCTCGATCTCAGGCTGGAGGGCGCCAGCGCGCTCCTGCGCCTTCGCGACCGAGGCCTGAAGGTCGGCGCGCTCGTCGCGCAGCGACTGCAGCTCGGCCTCGGTCTCAGCGCGACGTGCCGTCAGGCCCTCGCTGCGCTCGCGCTCGAAGGTGAGGCGCTGCTCCAGGGCGTGCGTCTGGTCGGCGAGGGAGCGCTGGCGCTGACGCCGCTCCGCCAGCTCCTTCTCGCGCTCTTCCAGCGCGGCGGTTAGCGCGGCGAGGCCCTCCTCGCACGCCTTGACGGCGTCCTGGCTGACGACGAGCTCCTGCTGCTTCTGGTCGGCGGCGGCGCGGGCGCCCGTGAGGGCCTCTTGCGCCTCGTTCCAGAGGTGGGCAAAGAGGGCGCGCATCGTGTCGGCCAGCTCGCGGGCGAGGCGGCCCTGCTCGGCGGCGCGCGAGGCCTGGCGCTCCAGCTGCTGCAGCCGCGGGCCGATCTCGTCCAGCAGGAGGTTAACGCGCTCCAGGTTCTCCCGCGTCGCGGCGAGGCGGTCGCGCGCCTCGTCCAGGCGGGAGCGCAGGAGGCGGACGTCGGCGGCCTCCTCCAGAAGGCGGCGGCGCTCCTCCGGGCGCATGAGGAGCACCTCCTCGACGAGGCCCTGGCCCATGAAGGCGTAGCTGTTCTGGCCCACCTGGGCGCGCAGGAAGAGGTCGAGCACGTCGCGCAGGCGGACGCGGGCCTTGTTGATCAGGTACTCGCTCTCGCCGTTTCGGTAGGCGCGGCGGCTGACGACGACTTCGCTGAAGTCGACGGGGAGCCAGCCGTCGCCGTTGTCGAGGGTTATCGAGACCTCGGCCATGCCGACGGCTGCCTTCCGGCTGGAGCCGGAGAAGATGACGTCCTCCAGGCGGCGGGCGCGCAGGCTGCGAGAGGAAGTATGCTCGCCGAGGACCCAGCGGATGGACTCGGCGACGTTGCTCTTGCCGACGCCGTTGGGCCCGACGACGGCCGTGATCCCGGGCCCGAACTCGAAGACGGTGTGGGAATGGAAGCTCTTGAAGCCCTGCAGGTCCAGGCGCTTGAGATACACGGCTAGCCCGCACCTCCGGCCATCGCTTCGACGTCCTCGAGGGCGTGGCGGGCGGCGGCGCGCTCCGCTTCCTGCTTGCTGTGGCCGACGCCGCTGCCAAGGACGCGCCCATGAACGGACACCTCGACAGTGAAGACCTTGCGGTGCTCCGGACCCTCCTCCAGCACGGTCTTGTAGATCGGCGCCCGCTGCCACTGCGCCTGGACGACCTCCTGTAGGCGCGACTTCGGGTCGATGGGTGTGGGACGGCCGCGCAGGTCGAGCTCGGAGCCGAGGGCGCGGAAGATGAAGCGTCGGGCGGCGGCGAGGCCGCTGTCTATGGCGACGGCGCCGACGACCGCCTCGAAGAGGCTGGCGAGGTTCTGGGCCCGCTCGCGGCCGCCGGCCGCCTCCTCGCCCCGGCCGAGGAGGAAGAACTCGCCCAGGCCCAGCTGGCGGGCGAAGCTAGCCAGGCTATCGCGCCTGACTAAGTAGCCGCGCCACTCCGTGAGGTCGCCCTCGTCGCATTCCGGGCAGTCGCGGAAGAGGCGCTCGGCGACGACGTAGCTGAGGACGGCGTCGCCGAAGAACTCGAGGCGCTCGTTCGATTCGAGGCCTTGCTCGGGGTACTCGTTGAGGTAGGAGCGGTGGACGAAGGCCTGCCTAAGGAGCGCCGGCCGGCGGAACTTGACGCCGAGCCGCGCCTCGACCTCGCTCTCGAAGGAGGTCACCAGAAATTGCCCCCGCGTACGACTGAGAGCAACGGTCGCGAAACGCGGAGGGGATCGGATAACGGCGCTCTCAGGCGCGCGTCGGGTGGACGGGTCACCCTTGTTCCTCCTGCCAAGGAGGGCACCTCGTTAAACGCTGGTAGCTTGACAGCCCCGACGCGTCAGGGGACGCCAGGCTCCGGGATCAGGGGTGATCATATGGGCGGCGGCTTCGGACTGTCAAGGCAAAGTCGCCTAAATCGTGTAAGCTAAAAAGCAGTTCTATGGTCGAAGACGTTACAGCAGCGCAGCTCGTCGAGCGGTTGGAGAGCCACCTGGCGCCGGCTTCGCTCGCCGCCCTGCGCGCCTGCGAGCGGCTCTGCCGCG
>DATBWN010000137.1:0-2000 GCA_036514755.1 Dehalococcoidia bacterium
GGCCAGCCGTGCTCCTTGGTCAGCGGCTGCCCGTTGTGCGTGTGGGCGAAGAGGTTGCCCTCTCGGTTCAGGTCGTCCAGCGAGAGGTTCGTCGTGTAGCCGCCGTAGGAGTGGACCATCGCGTGCTTCGCTTCCGGCTTCGGCCGCGCGCGCTTCAGCACCTCGGCGACGGGCACGCCCGTCCAGACGTTGTCGAACTTGCTCCAGGTCGTGACGCAGTGGATGTCGTTGGTCAGCGAGGCCTGGGGCAGCGCCATGAAGTTCTCCCAGGTGAACGAAACGGGTTCTTCCACCAGCCCGGCGATCTCGAAACGCCAGCTGGCGAGGTCGACGTTGGGGATGCCGCCGTAGTGGAGGACCGGCCAGCCCTCGGTCTGCTTCTGGCCGGGCGGCAGCCGCTCGCCGTACTTCTCGTGCTCCGCCTGGCGGCGGGCGAAGAGGCTCATCAGTACGACTATACGGACGGTACGGCGGTCGGGCAATCTGCGGGGGCGAATTGTCATTGCGAGCGCAGCGACGCAATCTTTTGACGCTCCGTTGTCGAC
Organism: Dehalococcoidia bacterium; assembly: GCA_036514755.1. Taxonomy (GTDB): domain Bacteria; phylum Chloroflexota; class Dehalococcoidia; order DSTF01; family WHTK01; genus WHTK01. The sequence continues at coordinate 546 of DATBWN010000137.1, forward strand.
AGACGTCTCGTCAAAGGTTGCTTCGTCGCTGCGCTCCTCGCAAAGACACGAGAGTCCTCTGCTAAGATCGCCTCGATGAGCGCAACCGACGTCAGCGTCGCCGAGCGCCAGGGCGTCCTCGTGGCGCTTGTCAGGCGGGCGCGGCGCGACCTGCCCTTCTTCCTCCTCGCCGGCGCCGTCTTCGCCTTCGACCAGGTGACGAAGGCCTTCGTCCGCGACGCCCTCGCCCCCGGCGAGTCCTGGCCCTCCGACGGCTGGCTGGTGAAGATCACGCACGTCACGAATACGGGCGCCGCCTTCGGCATCCTCCAGGGTCAGGGCCTCTTCCTTACGGTCACCGCCGTCCTCGCCATCGGCGCGATCTTCTTCTACTACGCCTTCCCGCCCCTGGAGCACGGCCTCCTGCGCCTCGCCCTCGCGCTGCAGCTGGGCGGCGCCGCCGGCAACCTCATCGACCGTCTGCGCTTCGGCGAGGTGACGGACTTCATCGACTTTCCCCGCTATCCCGAGTTCAACGTCGCCGACTCGTCCATCACCATCGGCCTCGCCGTCATCATCGGCTTCCTGCTCCTCAGTGAGCGCCGTCGGGAAGGACCGGAGAGCGACGCCGACGTCTGAGAGGCTGCTCGAAGTTACGGCCGACCGCCCTGGCGAGCGGCTGGATGTCGCCGTCGCCCGCCTTTGCGACGTCTCGCGCGCCCAGGCGCGGCGCCTCATCGACGAAGGCCTGGTCAGCAACGCGGCGGGCGCGCGCCGCAAGCCCGGCGAACGCCTGGCCGGCGGCGAGCGGCTCGTCGTGCGCCTACCGCCGCCAGCGCCGGCGGCGCCGCAGCCGGAGGCCATCCCCCTGACAATCCTCTACGAGGACGCTCACCTCCTCGTCGTCGACAAGCCGGCCGGCATGCCGGTTCACCCGGGCCCCGGCCACGCCGGCCGCACGCTGGTCAACGCCCTGCTCGCCCACTGTCCGGACCTGCCGGGCATCGGCGGCGTCCAGCGGCCCGGCATCGTCCACCGCCTGGACAAGGACACGAGCGGCCTCGTCGTCGTCGCGAAGACGGAGCGCGCCCACAACGGCCTCGCTGCGCAGCTGAAGGGCCGGCAGATGAAGAAGACCTACCTGGCGCTGGTCGAGGGGCGCGTGGCGCCGCCGGAGGCGCTCATCGACGCTCCCCTCGGCCGCGACCCGAACAACCGGCGCCGGATGATGGTGCGTCCTTCGCCAGGCTCAGGACAGGCGGGCGGTCGAGAAGCCCAGACGGCCTACCGATTGCGGGCGTACTTGGACGGCTACTCGTTCGTCGAAGCTTCGCCCGTCACCGGCCGGACGCACCAGATCCGCGTCCACCTCGCGTCGATCGGCCACCCGGTCGTCGGCGACGCCGTCTACGGCCGGCCGTCGAAGCTCGTGACGCGGCAGTTCCTCCACGCCTGGCGGCTCGGCTTCCGCCACCC
>DATBWN010000138.1:0-12133 GCA_036514755.1 Dehalococcoidia bacterium
CGCGCCCAGGGCGAAGGGCGCCCAAACGCCGACCACGTCCCAGAGCACGCCGGCAATGGCGCTGGCGAAGAGCGCCGCGAAGCCGGTGAGCATGCCGTGCAGCCCCAGCAGCGAGGCGCGCCGCTCCACCGGCGCTAGATCGACGACGAACGCCCGGCCCACACCCTCCGTCAGGGCGATGTAGAGGCCGTAGACCGCGAACAGCGGCCAGACGTAGGCGGCGTCGTCCGCGAGGGCAAGGCCAGCGTAGACCGCGGCGAAGACGACGAGGCCGACCACGTAGACGCGTCTGCGGCCGACGCGGTCGGAGAGGATGCCGGCCGGCAGGGCGGCGCTCATGTAGACGAAGTTGAAGACGACGTAGGCGAGCACGGCTGCCGTCGTCGAGAGGCCCAGGTCCTTGGCGCGCAGGATGAGGAAGATGTCGCTGGAGTTGCCGAGGGAGAAGATCAGCGCCGCGCCGAAGAAGAGGAGCAGCCGCTTGTCCAGGCCGCGCAGCGTCAGCGGCACGGGCTGCGCCGCGCCTTCGGCGGCGCGCCGATCCTTGACGGGCAGCAGCGAGGCGATGCTCAGGAAACCCGGCACCGCGGCTATAAGGAAGACCAGGCGCAGCCTCTCGTCGAGCAGAGCGACGAGCGCCAGGCCCAGCAGCGGCCCGACGACGGCACCGGCCGTGTCCATCGATCGGTGCAGGCCGAAGGCGCGGCCGCGCAGCGCCGCCGGCGTCGAGTCGGCGATGAGGGCGTCGCGCGGGCTGCCGCGCATCCCCTTGCCAAAGCGGTCGATGAAGCGGGCAAGGAGGACGACCGGCCAGGCGTACGCCGCCGCCAGGACCAACTTGCCCGCCGCCGCCAGGCCGTAGCCGCTGATCACCAGCGGCAGCCGCCGCCCCAGCCGGTCCGACAGCCAGCCGGAGACGAGCTTCATCAGGCTCGCCGTGCTCTCCGCGACGCCTTCGATGAGACCGACGGCCGCCACCGGCGCGCCCAGCGTCGTCGTCAGGAAGATCGGCACGATGGGGTAGATCATCTCCGTGCTGACGTCGGCGAAGAAGCTGGTAACGCCGAGGAGGACGACGTTGCGCGGCAGGCCGGCCACCGACCGCCGCAGCCTGCCGGCGAGCGGCTTCGTCAGCGCTCCGCCTGCCATCCTATGTCCGAAGGCTCTACTCGACGGCCTCGGCGGCCGCCTCAGTCGCCGTGCGCTCCTCGAGGGCGTTGACGCCGGAGCGGACGGTGGCGGTAAAGGCGGCCAGCTGCGTCTCAAGGCGCCGCAGCATCTCAAGCGCGTAGCGGTCCGCCTCGTCCATCTGGTTCGCCGCGGCCTGCTCCGCCTGACGCAGGCGCGCCTGCACCTGCGCCTGCGCCTCGTCCAGGAGCTGCTGCGCCCGCTCCTCTGCCCGCTCCGTGATAGCGCGCGCCTCCCGCTCCGCTGCCTGGATGAGGGCGCTCTCCTCGACCTTCTCCTGCGCCTCCAGCTCAGCGCGGTGGACGATGGCGTCGCCCTCGCGGCGCGCCTCCTCGAGGACGCCGTCTCGCTGCTCAACGAGCTCGCGCGCCTCCTTGATCTCCCACGGCACCGTCGATCGCATCTGGTCGACGAGCTCCAGCAGGCGGCGGCGGTCGATGACGATTCCCTGGCCGATAGGCATGCGCCGCGCCTCGCCCACCAGCTCTTCCAGGCGATCGATGAGGTGGAGGATGTCCACTGCCGCTCCTTGTCCTGAGCTTGTCGAAGGGCCTGCCCTTAGCCGGCCTGCCCGAGCCCTGTCGAAGGGATGGGCGGCTCAGGCCTCGCCGAACTTGCGCTTGAGCGCGGCCGCCGCGTTCGCCGGCACGAAGTCGGAGACATCGTACCCCAGCGAGGCAACCTCGCGGATGCGCGTGCCGCTGATGTACAGGTGCTCGAGCCGCGCGATGAGGTAAACGGACTCGATCCCCGGCGCCATCTTGCGGTTCATCAGCGCCATGTCGAACTCGGCCTCGAAGTCCGTGCTGCCGCGCATGCTGCGGATGAGCACCGTCGCCCCCTGGTTGCGGGCGAAGTCGACCGTGAGGCCGTTGTAGGCCACGACCGTGACGTTACGCTGATCCCGGATCGCCTCGCGGAAGAGAGCCACGCGCTCCTGCGTGTCGAAGAGGGCCGACTTCGAATCGGCGACGCCAACAACGACGCTTTCGAAGAGGGCGGCTGCGCGCCTCGCCACATCAAGATGGCCATTCGTCACGGGATCGAAGCGTCCGGCAAAGAGAGCGATGGGCAAGGCAGGACCTCTAGCGGTAGAGCGTAACGCGCGTATCGCCGTAGCGACGGCTCGTCAGCTGCCGGCGCCCGGCGAGCTCGGCCGGCCACTCGCGGCGCTTCGAGTGCTCGACGACCAGCGTCCCTTCCGGCGCCAAGAATCCCCTTTCGATGACCTCGGCCAGCTCGTTCTCCGCCTGATCATACTCGTAGGGCGGGTCAGCGACTACCAGGGTGTAAGGGCCCCTCAGGCGCGAAAGCGCCTTGCGCACCGGCAGGGGAAAGACGCGGCCGCGCTGCAGCAGGCCCGTGCGGGCCAGGTTCTCGCGGATCACGTCGCAAGCCCTGGCGTCCGCCTCGACGAAGTCGCAGCCGCCGGCGCCGCGGCTCAGGGCCTCGATGCCCATGGCGCCGGTGCCGCTGTAGAGGTCGAGCACGGCGGAGAAGTCGGCGCCGCTCGCCTGCAGGATCTCGAAGACCGCCTCGCGCACGCGGTCCGAGGTCGGGCGTACGCCGGAGCGCGGCGGCCCTTTGAGCCGGCGGCCGCCGGCGACGCCGCCGATGACGCGCAGAGGCATCGGCTTAGGGCACGCGCGTCGGCGTCGCCGTCGGCGCGGGCGTCGCGGCCGCCGCCTGCACCCGCAGGATCATCTTCTGGGCGGCGCGGATGACGCCATCGCTGACGATAAGGGAGACCTCGTAGTCGCCCGGCTGGCTGGGCGCCCGCCAGACGACGTTGCCCTTGGCGCCGGGCTCGCTCTGGCCCGCCTGCACCTGCCAAAGGGGGCGCAGGAGGACGCCGTTCGGCTGGACGAGGGTCACGCTGCCCGACTCAACGTAGGCGCGCAGCGTGCCCCAGATGGAGGGTAGCTGCGGGCTGAGGGAGACGTCGTCGATGGCGACGCCGCCCAGCCCAAAGCGCCGCGCCAGGTCTACGCGGAAGGCAACGCTGAGGCCGTTCTCCAGCCAGACCGTCCGCTGGCCGCCGCGGCCCGGATAGGAGAACGAGACGGCGAAGGCGCTATCGTCCCAGCGCAGGCCGCTAGCGCCGTCGTCCTGGAAGATGTTCTTGCCGACGATGACCACCTGAGTGTTCGGCGTGATCTGGGAGCTCGTCCGCACCTCGATGGTGCTCGCCAGGCTGAGGCCCTCGTACAGCGAGAGCTGGCGCAGGCCGTCGCTGCCCTTCTCGGTGCTCAGGCGCGTCACGATGAGCGCCACCTTCTTCAGGTCGACCTTGTCTTTGAGGAAGCCAAGCGTCTCCTCCATCTGCTTGTAGTAGACGGAGGGGTCCGGCGCGCCCACCAGCTTGAGCACGTCGGCGCGGGCCCCCAGCTCGCTCCAGTCGTAGGCGCCGGTGTCCCAGCTGACGCCCGTCTTGGCCGGCGCCGGCAGCGTGATGCTCAGGGAGCGGTTCGACTGGTGCAGGCGGTCGGCGAGCCCGTTGACGAAGGCGGTGAAGTCGGCCTTGCGCGCCGGGTTGATGCCCCGGTAGTCGATGTCCACGCCCGCGTTGGCCGGCAGGATGGCCAGCTGGACGAGGGCGTTGATGTGCGCCTCCCGCAGCGACGGCGAGGCGAGGATCGAGTTCACGGCGTCGACCTCCGCCTGCGTCGAGGCGCGCACGGTGGGCATGACGCTGCCCTGAGCGTCGGGCAGGCTGGTGGCCGTGCCGGTCAGCGTGCCGTCCGCCGCCGGCCTGAAGTCGACGGGGTTGATCGTCGCCAGGACGTCCAGCGCCTCCGGGTCCGGCTGAGCGCCGGACGGCAGCCAGCCGCTGACCAGGCCGGCGCTGGCGATGCGCCGCAGGACGGCGAGGTTCGCCGGCCGCTCCGCGACCTGGCCCTTGGCGGCCGTCCCGTCCTCTGTCAGCGTCGCCGCGGCCAGGCGCTCCCACTTGCCGTTGCGGTTGGTGTAAAGAGCGAGGTTGCGGCCGTCGCTCGTCGGCTGCAGCAGCGGCACCGTGATGTCGCAGGGGCAGTTCTCCTTCGCGTCGACCTTGAGGAGGGCGCTCAGCGCCTCGAAGCCCTCCGGCGCTTTCGGCGCCTTGCTCGTGGCGCGGCCGACGGCGGGAGCGGCGCCGCCGTCCGAGTCGCCGCCACCGAAGAGGTCGATGGGCAGCAGGACGAGGGCGAGGAGGATGATGCCGATGACGCCCATTCCCACCAGGACGAGCCGCGCCGTGCGGTCGCGGTCGTTGGGGTCAAGCATGCGGTCGAAGGGGCCGGGCTCGTTCAACGCGGCGTCACCTCCAGCGTCACTTCCAGCGCGCGGCCGTCGCGCAGCAGCTGGACGCTAACGCGAGCGCCCGGGCTGACCCGCGCGAGGGCGTTGAGGAAGGGGGTTGCGGCGTCCAGCTCCGTCTGACCCAGGCGCAGAATGACGTCGCCGACGCGGATACCCGCCTTCTCCGCCGGGCTGCCGCCGAAGACGCGTCGCACCAGCGCGCCGCGGTCGACGCCGAGGCCGAGAGCCTGCGCCGCGTCGGCGTCGATATCCTCGTGCTCGACGCCGAAGTAGGGCCGCGGATATTCGCCGCGATCGATGATCGACTCGACGATCGGCCGCATCGTCCGGCTGGAGATGGCGAAGGAGATGCCGAAGAGCGGGTCTTCGGCGCCGATGTCGCGGAAACTGACCACGCCAACGACCTCGCCCCGCAGGTTGACCAGCGGCCCGCCGCTGCTGCCGACGTTGATCGCCGCGTCCGTCTGGATCAGGTCCTCGCGGTAGATGCCGCCCAGGAGCTTGCGCCGTCCGAGGCCGCTGACGACGCCGACCGTCACGCTGTTGCGGTAGTCGATGTCCGGGCTGCCGAGGGCGATGAGCGTCTCGCCGAGGGCCAGCGCCTCCGAGTCGCCGAGGTCGAGGGCGGTCAGGCCTCCCGCCGGGATGCGGAGAACCGCCAGGTCAGTGAACGGCGCGTCGTGGGAGACGAGCTCCGCCGGCCGTATCTCGCCGTCGTTCAGCACCACGGACAGCTTACCCTGAACGCTGACAAGATGCTCGTTGGTGACGACGAAACCGCGCGCGTCGGCGATGAAGCCTGCGCCGCCGGCGACGCCGCCGCCCTGCGCCGCCGGCAGCTCGTTGATCACCGTCACGACCGCCGGCAGAGCCTCCGCCACAGCGCGGACGACAGCGTCGGCGCCGCCTGTCGCGCCGCCGGCCGGCCCATCGGAGTCATCAAGCATGAGGCTGACGACGGCGCCGGACGTTGCCCCGGCGACGATCGCCAGCGCCAGGACGGCCGCAGGCCAGCCCAGGGCCGGCCGTCTTCGAGGAGCGCGCTCCAGTCCCTCGTCATTCACTGATAAGGAGAGTTATCAATTAATCGCGGCCATTCTAGCACAGCAGCGCGACCGCCTGCTGGCAGTCAGGCCTTCTCTCTTACGTAAGCTGTTGGTTATGGCCTTAGCGACCTTTGTTGACTTGGCGGGGCCCGCTTCCTACAATGCATCCGCTATCGAGCATGCCCCGGTCTGCTAGCAAAGCGCGCATTCGAAGGAGTTAGAGTTGGCCTTGGCCCTGCGAGACTACGAGCTAGTTGTCATCCTCAGCCCGGAAATCGGCGACGACACTGTCAGCGCCAGCATCCAGCGCGTGCAGGAAAGCGTCACCAGCCGCGGCGGCGAGGTGGTGGACGTGAACCACTGGGGCAGGCGGCGCCTGGCCTACCCCATCAAGCGCCATCTGGAGGGCAACTACGTCGTCAGCCAGATCAAGCTCGACCCGACGCAGGTTCCCGACCTCGAGACCAACCTCCGCATCTCGGAGGAGGTTATCCGTCACCTGATCGTCAAGGCAGGCGAGTAGCAGCAGCGACCCCAGAGGCCAGACTGCGGGGGAAACGGAAATGGCGGACGGCCTAAACAAGGTGATGCTCATCGGCAACCTGGGCACGGACCCGGAGATGCGCTACACGGCCAACGGCAGCGCCGTGACGACCTTCCGCCTCGCCGTCAGCCGCAGCTACGGTGGCGATGGCGAGCGCAAGGAAGAGACCGAGTGGTTCACAGTCGTCACCTGGAACAAGCTGGCGGAGCTTCTGGGCCAGCACCTGCAGAAAGGCCGCAAGGTCTTTGTGGAGGGCCGTCTCGCCAGCCGCAGCTGGGACGGGCCGGACGGCCAGAAACGCTACCGTACGGAGGTCATCGCCAACCAGGTCCTCTTCCTCGACCGGCCGCACGGCGCTCCCCTGGCGGAAGCCGGCACTCCCGCTGGCGAGATGGACGCGGATGATCTACCCTTTGAGCAGTAACCCGCTCCGGTCTGCCCTGAGCCCACCTGCCCTGAGCTCCGTCGAAGGGTCGAAGGGCCGGCCGGCCGGCGGGCCGGAGGCCAGAGAGCGATAGTGAGCGAAGCAACAGACGAAGCAGCGCGGCCAGCCGTCAGCGAGGACCCGGGCCAGGCGCCCCGTGGCGAAAGGCCGCGGCGCCGTGCCGGCGGTCGCTTCGGCCGGCGGCGCGTCTGCGCCTTTTGCGTCGATAAGGTGACCGTCATCGACTACAAGGAGCCGGGCAAGCTGCGCCGCTACATCTCCGACCGCGCCAAGATCGAGCCGCGGCGCAAGACGGGGACCTGCGCCAGCCACCAGCGCCTGCTCACCATCGCCCTCAAGCGCGCCCGCCACCTCGCCCTGCTGCCCTTTACCGCGGAGCACATCCACCTCACCGGCGTCTTCCCGTCGCGCGCTTGATCGCCGCCACGGCCTGAAGCGACAATTGGGCATGCTACCTGAGGGGGTCGCCCCACCGTGAGCCGCCGCGCGCGCACGCTCGCCCCGCGTTCCATCACCAGCCTCGACCCGGAACGACGCAACGCCATCCTCCTCATCGCGGGCATCGGCATCGTCATCGGCCTCGCCCTCGCCCTCGTCGCCTACGGCTACTACAACGACCGCATCGCGCCCAAGCACGAGACCGTACTCAAAGTCGGCAAGCGCGAGTTCGACTACGCCTTCTTCGAACGGCGCGTCCGCGCCGAGATCGAGCTCGGCAGGATCAGTCAGGGGAACATCGCCAACGGCCTCAGCTTCGTCTTTGCCGTCCTGGAGCGCGAGGAGCTGGTGCGCCAGGCGGCGAAGAGCAGCGGCGTGACGGCGAGCGCAGAGGAGGTCGAAGAGCAGATCAGGAAGAGCCTCAGCCTATCCGAGGGCATAAGCCGGGACGGGTTCGCCGAAAACTACCGCTACGAGCTGCTGCGCCTCAAGCTCTCGCCGGACGAGTACGGCGAGAGCGCCCGGGCGCAGGTGCTGGAGGCGAAGCTGCGCGCCCAGCTGGCGGCCGCCGCGCCGGCGCAGACGGACTTCGTTTCGATGCGCCTCATCCAGGTCGCCTCGCTGGAAGAGGCCCAGCAGGCCAGGCAGCGCATCGAACGGGACGAGTTCGGCAACCTGAGCAACTCCTTCGGCGTCGTCGCGACCGAGGTCTCCAGACACGCCTCCAGCGAGACCGGCGGCGAGATGGGCTGGCGGGCGCGCGGCTCGCTGTCGACCAAGGTGGAGGAGGTAGCCTTCAGCCTGACCGGCCTCAGCGACGTCATCGAGGCGAACGGCAGTTTCTTTCTCCTCTACGTGCGCGGCACGGCGGTGCGCGACGTCGGTGAGGAAGACCGCGACGAGATCGGCCAGCAAGGCCTGGCGAACCTGCTCACGAAGACGCGGGACGAGCTCGGCTCCGAGATCGTCGCCACGGAGGAGCAGTTGCAGCGGCTGGTGATCAGCCTGAACCGATCCTTTGGCTAAGAACGGTCCCGTCCACCTTGCCCTACTCGGCGCCGGCACCGTCGGCAGCGGCGTCGCGCGCGTCCTCGCCCAGAAACGGGACGTCTTCGCGCGCCAGCTGGGCCGGCCCATCGACATCGCCGGCGTCCTCGTCCGCGACGCCGCGAAGGGGCGGCCAGACATCGACCCGGGGCTGCTGACGACCGACGCCGCCCGCCTCCTGGACGACCCGGCGGTCGACATCGTCGTCGAGGTGCTTGGCGGCGAGCAGCCAGCGCTCGACTTCATGACGCGAGCCCTCGAAGGCGGCAAATACGTCGTCACGGCGAACAAGGAGGTGATGGCGAAGCACGGCCCGCGCCTGCTCGCCCTCGCCCGCCAGCGCGGCGTCGACCTCCTCTACGAGGCCAGCGTCGGCGGCGGCATCCCCATCATCGCCCCGCTGAAGCGAGACCTCCTCGCCAACCGTATCACCGCCGTCTCGGCGATCATCAACGGCACGACCAACTACATCCTCACGGCGATGAGCCGCGAGGGCGCCGACTTCGCCGAAGCGCTGCGTCGCGCCCAGGAGCTGGGCTACGCCGAAGCCGACCCCTCCAACGACGTGGAGGGCGAGGACGCGCGCTACAAGCTTGCCATCCTCGCCAGCCTCGCCTTCCGCTCGCCCGTCCGGCCGGACGACATCTATCGCGAGGGCATCACGAAGCTCACCGCCAACGACTTCCGCTACGCCGCCGAGCTTGGCTACGCAATCAAGCTCCTCGCCATCGCCCGCTGGCAGGACGGCGGCATCCAGGCGCGCGTCCACCCGACGTTCCTGCCCGCGGACGCGCCGCTGGCCAAGGTGGACGGCGTCCTCAACGCCGTCCAAGTCGAAGGCGACCTTGTCGGCCGGGTGAACTTCCAGGGCCCCGGCGCCGGCAGCCTGCCGACGACCAGCGCCGTCATCGCCGACGTGCTGGACGCCGCCCAGAGCATCGTCGGCGGCCGGCGCGAGGTCTACGCCGCCGAGGAGGCCCCTTCCCGCGTCGTGCCGATGAGCGAGCTGCTCACCCGCTACTACATCCGCCTCACCGTGGCGGACCGGCCCGGCGTCCTCGCCCAGATCGCCACCCGCTTCGGCGAGGCCCAGATCAGCATTGCCTCCGTCATCCAGAAAGAGACTCACTTCGACGCGCAGACCGCCGAGTTGGTTATGATGACCCACGAGGCGCGCGAGGCGTCCATGCAGAGCGCCCTCGCCGCCGTCGCGGAGCTAGCCGTCGTCCAGGAGATCGGCAACTTCCTCCGCGTGGAGGAGCAATGACGACGAGACGAGAGGTCCCCCTCACCGGCGACGCCAGCGCCTGGATCCACAGCGAGCTTTCCGAGCTGAAGAGCCGCCTGTCGCTCCTGCAGCAAGCGATGGACCAGAGCCGCGGCGTCGCGGCGGAGGCGGCCGAGGCCGCCCACCAGCTGCGCGCCCGCCTGGACCAGTTCGACGGCCAGGCGGCGGCGCTCTCCCACCTGCAGAACGACCAGCACACGCAGCGCGAGCAGCTCGCCCGCGCCCAGGACGACGTCCACTCCCTGCGCCAGAGCCGCGAGGAGATCGAGCGCCGGGCCGCGGCTGAGGCGGAGCGCGCCCGCCAGGAAAAGAACGAGGCCGGCCATCGCTTCGCCGACATCGAGCGCCAGGTCGAGGCCTGGCAGGAGCGCCTCGGCGGCGTCGAGGAGCACAACCGACGCACGCTGGAAGCCGTCGCCCAGGTCACCATGCGCCTGGAGGCGATGGAGAGCGAGAGCTCGGAGCTCGGCACGCTGCAGTCGCGCGCCCAGACAACCCTCAGCCGCCTCGACCAGGACGTGCAGCGCCTCTCGGCCGGCGTCGCCGGGCTGCAGCGTGAGGACGAGGTGCAGCGCGAGCGCGCCGGCAACGCCCTGGAGGTGCTGCGCCGCCTCGAGGGCGAGGTCGAAGCGCTGAAGGCGGAGGCGAACCGCATCACCCGCCTGGACGACCGGCTGGAGCTGGTGCAGGCGGAGCGCACCCGCCACAACGAGCGCCTGAACGACATCACGACGGAGCTAGAGCGCGTCGACGCCCGTCTCATCGCCCACGATGAGCGCCTTGTCCTCTCGGAGACGCGACAGGGTGCCTACCAGGAGGAGCTGCGCCGCCTGCGCGAGCATTTGCATCTGGACCGCGAGCAGCTGCGCGCCTTCTTCCACTCCCTCAACGAGCTCGAGTCGGACATGCGCAAGCGCCAGATCGCGGCGCTGGAGAAAGAGATCAGGGACATCAGGAGCCGTGCCCTCAACTTCACAGAAGAGTAGCCAGCCCGAGCAGCGGCGGGTCGGGGTGCTCGCCCGCTACGCCGACTTCCTGCCGCTGACGCCGGCGACGCCGCGCATCGACCTGGGCGAGGGCAGCACGCCCCTCGTGCGCTCGCGCCGCCTCGGGCCATCCATCGGCGTCGAGGAGCTGTATTTCAAGCTCGAGAGCTGCAACCCCACCGGCTCGTTCAAAGACCGTGGCATCGTCGTCGCCGTCGCCAAAGCGATGGAGCAGGGCGCGAAGGCCGTGCTCTGCGCCTCCACCGGCAACACCAGCGCCTCCGCCGCCGCCTACGCCGCCCACTGCGGCCTGGACGCCTACGTCTTCCTGCCCAAGGGGCGCATCGCGCCGGGAAAGCTCGCCCAGAGCATCGCCTACGGCGCCCAGATCGTCGCCATCGACGGCAGCTTCGACGACTCGCTGCGCCTGGCGCGCGAGTTCAGCGACCGTCATCCCGTGGCGCTGGTCAACTCGATCAACCCCAACCGCATCGCCGGCCAGAAGACGGCCGCCTTCGAGATCGTCGACGCCCTGGGCGAGGCGCCGGACAGCCTCTTCATCCCCGTGGGCAACGCCGGCAACATCACCGCCTACTGGGCCGGCTTCAAGGAGTACGCGTCGCGCGGCCTGGCCGGCCGGACGCCGCGCATGATGGGCTTTCAGGCCGCCGGTGCGGCGCCCATCGTCCTTGGCCACGTCGTCGAAGACCCGCAGACCATCGCCTCCGCCATCCGCATCGGCAACCCGGCGAGCTGGAAGGGCGCCGTCGCCGCCCGCGACGAGTCCGGCGGCGCCATCGACAGCGTCACGGACGAGGAGATCATCGCCGCCTACCGCCGCCTGGCCAGCGAGGAGGGCATCTTCTGCGAGCCGGCGTCGGCGGCCGCCGTCGCCGGCCTGATCAAGGTCGCCGCTGCGTCTAACCTTCGCGGCGCGACCTGCGTCTGCGTCATTACCGGCGCCGGCCTCAAGGACCCCGATACGGCCCTCGACATCCCGCGACGCCAGATCGACTTGCCCGCCCGCCTCGACGCTATCGAGGCGGCGCTGGGCGTCGCCTGAGCCTCACTCCACGTAGGTGACGACGCGGCCCGGGTCGAGCGCCTCCAGGTCGAGCTGGCCGGCGCTCCACGCCTGCTGGTGCTCGTCGCAGAGGTAGAACCAGAAGCGCTCGTGCACGTCGTGCGTCTCCAGGTGCTGGTGCCTGCCGGGGTTGCGACAGGACACGCCGGCGGCGCGCGCCGCGCAAGCCTGCTGCTGGGTCTCGCCCATCTGTTTCGCCTCCTGAAATCGATCCTTGGGGCGCGGGCGCCAAGGCGCGAGAGCCTTCCGGCCCGTTTCCCCGGCCACGACAGCCACAGAGACGGGACGAACGTGCCTCCAGGCGCGCTGAGTGACGAAGGTCACGCCCGCGCCACCGAGGCCGCGCTAGAATACATTGCGCACCTTCGGCCGATATGCTGCAATATCCTGCGAACGTAAACGTTAGACTAGCCGGATTTGGAGGAGTCCGCTTGCAGGGAGCCGTACCCGGCGCTCACGTCCGCGAAGTCGACCTCGGAATCGAAGACCTGCTGCGTCGGCGTGAGGAGCGCCCCGTCTTCCTCCACCCGGCCTGGCTCCGCTGCTGGCTCTCCGAGTTCGGCGCCGGCTGCGAGGCCTGCTTCTGCGCCGTCAGCGACGACGGTCTCCTCGGCGTTGCCCCCCTTATGCGCACCGACGACCGCCTCACCTTCGTCGGCGACGGCTCGATCTGCGACTTCATGGACCTCGTCGTCGACGAAGCGCGGCGGGACGAGGGCTACGCCGCTCTCTGGCGCCAGATCTGCGCCGAGGAGTGGTCGGAGCTG
>DATBWN010000139.1:0-4816 GCA_036514755.1 Dehalococcoidia bacterium
GCCTGCCGGCGCCGGACGTGAACCTGGGCGTCGGCTCGGCAAGCCACGCCGTACAGACGGCGCGCATGCTGGAGCGCCTGGAGCCGGTGCTCGTGGAGCAGAGGCCGGACGTCGTCATCGTCTACGGCGACACGAACTCGACGCTGGCCGGGGCTCTCGCCGCCGCGAAGCTGCAGATACCCGTCGCGCACGTCGAGGCAGGGCTGCGCAGCTACGACCGCTCGATGCCGGAGGAGCTGAACCGCGTCGTCACGGACCACGTCTCGACCTACCTCTTTTGCCCGACGACGACGGCCGTCGAGTGCCTGCGGCGCGAGGGGATCGAGGGCGGCGTCTACCAGGTCGGCGACCTGATGTACGACTCGCTGCGCGCCTCGCTATCTCACGTCAACGACGAGGCGCTGAAGGCGCGCGGGCTGACGCCGGGCGGCTACTACCTGGCGACCGTCCACCGCGCCGCGAACACGGACGCCGCGGAGACGCTGCGCTCGCTGCTCCACGCCTTCGGGCGGCTGGACGCGGCCGTCGTGTTTCCGGCGCACCCACGGACGCGGGCGGCGCTGAAGGCGGCGGGAATCGTCCCGGCGGCGAACGTGCGCCTGGAGGAGCCGGTGGGCTACCTCGAGATGCTGGCGCTGGAGCGCGGCGCCCGCGCCGTGCTGACGGACTCGGGCGGCGTCCAGCGCGAGGCTTACCTCCTCGCGGTGCCCTGTGTTACGCTGCGGACTGAATCGGAGTGGCCGGAGACGCTTGGGGGCGGCTGGAACGTCCTCGCCGGCCGCGACCCGGAACGCATCGTCGAGGCGGCGCAGAGGCCTCGACCGCAAACGCCGCCTGAGCCAGCCTTCGGCGACGGCACGGCGGCAAGCAGGATCGTCGAGATACTGGAGCGTGATCCACCCAACCGCTGAGGTAGAGCGCGGCGCCAAGATCGGGCCGAACACGCGCGTCTGGAACCACGCCCACGTCCGGGCGGGGGCGGTCATCGGCGACGACTGCAGCATCGGCTACGGCGTCTTCGTCGACGGCGGCGCCGTCATCGGCAGCAACGTCAAGCTGCAGAACCGGGTGAGCGTCTTCCGCGGCGTGACGCTGGAGGACGGCGTCTTCGTCGGCCCGCACGCGACGTTCACCAACGACCGGTACCCGCGGGCGATCACGCCGGAGGGGCGGGTCATCTCAGAGGAGGACTGGACGCCACAGCCGACGCTGGTGAAGTTCGGCGCCTCCATCGGCGCCGGCGCCGTCGTGCTGGCGGGCGTGACCATCGGCCGCTGGGCGATGGTCGGCGCGAACGCGCTGGTGACGCAGGACGTGCCGGACCATGGGCTGGTCGTCGGCAGCCCAGCGCGGCTCGTCGGCTACGCCTGTGCCTGCGGGCAGGCGCTGGAGGAGACGGCGTCAGGCTGGTGCTGCCCGGGCTGCGGCCGCGGCTACGACCTGCCGCCCTTGCCCGCCGAGGACGAGCGATGATCCGCCTCGCCCAGCCCGACATCGGCGCCGCGGAGCGCGAGGCGGTGCTGGCCGTGCTCGCCTCCGGCCAGCTGGCGGGCGGGCCGGTCACCCACAAGCTGGAGGAGACATTCGCGCGGGAGGTCGCGGGCACGCGCGAGGCGGTCGCCGTCGCCAGCGGCACGGCGGCGCTGCACCTGGCGCTGCTGGCGCACGGCGTCGGGCCGGGCGACGAGGTGATCACGACGCCCCTCACCTTCCAGGCGACGGCGAACATGGTCCTCGCCGTCGGTGCGCGGCCGGTCTTCGTCGACGTGGGCGAGGACGGCAACATCGACCCGGCCCTGGTAGAGGCAGCGATAACGCCGCGCACGAAGGCGCTGCTGCCGGTGCACCTCTACGGCCGGCTGTGCGGCATGACGGCGCTGAGCGCCGTCGCCGAGAGCCACGGTCTTGTGATCATCGAGGACGCGGCTCAGGCGCACGGCGCGTCGCTGGGCGGCCCTTTGACGGGCTCAGGACGCAGCCGCCGCGCCGGCAGCTTCGGGACGGGCTGCTTCTCCCTCTACGCAACGAAGAACGTGACCGCGGGCGAGGGCGGCCTGATCTCGACTGACGACGCCGAGCTGGCGGAGCGTCTGCGACGCCTGCGCAGCCACGGCGAGGCAGAGCGCTACGAGTCCGTGGAGCTTGGGTACAACTACCGCCTCACGGATGTCGCGGCGGCGATAGCGCTGGCGCAGCTGGCGCGCCTGCCGGAGCTGACGGAGCGGCGGCGACACAACGCCGAGTACCTCTCGGCGCAGCTGCGAGGCGTCATCCTGCCGCCAGCGCCGGCGGAACGCGAGGGCCACGTCTGGCATCTATACACGGTGCGCGTGGCCGAGGGGCGCGACGAGCTGCGCGCCTGGCTACGCGAGCGCGGCATCGAGGCCGGCGTCTACTACCCGAAGACGCTGCCGGCGCAGCCCCTCTACCGCAAGCTCGGCTACGACGAGGCCGCGTTCCCCGTGGCGAGGCGGCTGGCGCGGGAGGTGCTCTCGCTGCCGGTGCACCCGCTCCTGGGCGAGGCCGACCTGGATCGCATCGTCGAGGCAGTGAACGCCTGGGCAGAGTCACGGCGCCTGAGCGGGGCGAAGCGGCGATGAGGGAGCTCGCGGTCGGCGTCGTCGGGCTGGGGTTCGGCGCCAACCACGCCCGCGTGCTGAGCGAGATGGCGGGCGTACGCCTGGCGGCGGTCTGCGACACGGACGCAAAGCGACTGGCGGCGGTGGCGGGCGCCCGCGGCGCGCGCGGCTACGCGGACTACGAGGCGATGCTCTGCCAGGAGAGGCTGGACGCCCTCGTCATCGCGGCGCCGGCGCGCCTGCACGAGGCGGTTGCCCTGGCGGCAATCGAGGCGGGCGTAGCCGTTCTCGTCGAGAAGCCGCTGGCGCCGTCGCTGGCCGAGGGCCTGCGCATCGCGGCGGCGGCCGCGATGGCCGGCGTGCCGCTGATGCCGGGCCACATCGAGCGCTTCAACCCGGCGATCCAGGAGCTGGCGCGGCGCGTCCACGCGGGCGAGGTCGGCCGGGTGCTACAGCTGACGGCGCGACGCACGGCGCCGATCGTGCGGCGGGTGCAGCAGGACGTGAACGTCGTCCACGACAGCGCCTTGCACGACGTCGACGCAATGCGCTGGGTCGCGGGCGGTGAGGTCAAGCGCGTCTTCGCGGAGGCGCAGTCGGGCGTGATCATGCCGTTCGAGGACAGCGTGGCCGGGCTCTTGCGCTTCGAATCGGGCGCGGTGGGCAGCCTGGAGGTGACGTGGCTCTCGCCGCGGCGGGTGCGGGAGCTGAGCGTCCTGGGCGAGAAGGGTCTCATCGTCGCCGGCTATGCCGACTTCCGCTCGCCGACGCTGGAGCTGCAGCCCTTCGGGGCGCGGGAGGGCGTCGCGATACCGATTGAACCGCAGGAGCCGCTGGCCGCGGAGTTGGCGGCGTTCGTCGCCGCGGTGCGAGACGGCGCGCCGCTGCTGGTGACAGCTGACGACGGACTGGCGGCGCTCGCCGTCTGCGACGCGCTGACGCAGTCGGCGCGGACGGGGCGGCCCGTCAAACCGGCGCCGTGGCGGTAAGAGGCACGTTGTCATTCCGAGCAACGCGAGGAATCTAGTGAAACTGCAGTGCGCTTCATGCACGGCTAGATTCCTCGCTGCGCTCGGAATGACAGCCTTCTTCTTTCTCCCATCCCGAGTGACGCCATGACTAAGGTCGCCGTCGTTGGCCTCGGGAAGATCGGCCTGCCGCTGGCGGCGCTCTTCGCGGCCAAGGGCGCCAGCGTCATCGGCTGCGACAGCGACGCCGCGGTGGTCGAGGCGGTGAACGCCGGCCGATCGCCCGTTGCCGGCGAGCCGGGCCTTCCCGAGGCCGTGGCGAAGGCGCACGCCGCCGGCGCGTTGCGGGCGACGACGGACACGACGGCCGCGGTCGCCGAGAGCGGGGTCGTCGTCGTCATCGTCCGCGTCGACATCGACGCGGCGCAGAAGGTCGACTTTGGCCGGCTGGACGCGGCGACGAGCGCTGTGGCGCGCGGGCTACGGCCGGGGACGCTGGTCGTCCTGGAGTCGACGGTGCCGGTGGGCGCGACGCGGCGCCATTTCGGCAAGCGGCTGCAGATCGAGTCGGGCCTGCGGGCTGGCTCCTTCCGGCTGGCCTACAGCCCGGAGCGCGTCTCGTCTGGCAGCGTCTTCCGCGACCTGGCGACCTACCCGAAGGTCGTCGGCGGCGTCGACGCGGCCAGCGGCGAGGCGGCGGCTACGTTCTATCGCCAGATGCTGGACGCGGAGGTGCTGCTCCTAGCGGACGCGGAGACGGCGGAGTTCGCCAAGCTGGCGGAGGCCGTCTACCGCGACGTGAACATCGCCCTGGCGAACGAGCTGGCGAAGGCGGCGGAGGCGCTGGGTGTCGACTACACGGCCGCGGCTGCGGCGGCGAACTCGCAGCCGTACTCGCATCTGCACGCGCCGGGCGTCGGCGTCGGCGGCCACTGCATCCCGGTCTACCCGCACTTCCTGCTCGAGGCGACGGATGCGCCGCTGGTGGCGCTGAGCCGGCGCGTCAATGACACGATGGCGGCGTACGCGGCGGACCGGCTGGAGGAGGCGGTGAAGGGCGGGCTCACGGACAAGACGGTGCTCATCCTCGGGCTCGCGTACCGGGGCGGCGTCAAGGAGGCGGGCCACTCCAGCGCCCTGCTCCTGGCCGAGGAGCTGAAGGGCCGCCGCGCCCGCGTCTTCGTCCACGACCCGCTCTTTGGGGCGGACGAGATAGCGGGGTACGGGCTGGAGGCGTCCGGCTGGCCGCCGGTGGAGCGCGTCGACGCG
>DATBWN010000140.1:0-5316 GCA_036514755.1 Dehalococcoidia bacterium
TTCCGCGGCCCCGGCTGGCAGGGCCCCGGCGCCGAGTCGGCGCGCGCTGTGCTGGCCGAGGTCTTCAAGCCGGCCGTCGTCGGCGCCAAGCTGCGACTCGCCCGCCGCCTCAACGGCGACGAGGCCGCCTTCCTCAGGCAGCACGCGCCGGGCCCGTGGAAGATCACCATGGCCGGCGTCGCCAGCCGCGGCGCCGCCCAGTTCAGGCCCGGCCTCACCGAGCCCTTCTACGCGACGCCGGACGACCTCAACCGTGAGCTCGCCGGCTTCATGCGGCAGGAGATGGAAGCCCTCATCGACGAGGGCTGCTCCTACATCCAGGTCGACTCGCTGCGCTACACGTCCTGGATGGGGCCCCGCCTGCAGCAGATGATCGAGTCTGGCGTCGACTACATGAAGGACCTCGAGGACCAGATCGCGTTGGACAACCTCTCCACCGCGGGCGTCAGGGGCCGTGTCGGCGTCACCGTTGGCCTGCACATCTGCCGCGGCAACAACCGCAGCTCCTGGGCAACGGAGGGAAGCTACGACCCGGTCGCCGAGAAGCTGTTCACGCAGCTCAACGTCGACCGCTTCCTGCTCGAGTACGACGACGAGCGCTCCGGCGGCTTCGAGCCGCTGCGCTTCGTGCCGAGGGACAAGATGGTCGTCCTCGGGCTCATCAGCTCCAAGGTGCCGCAGCCGGAGTCGCGGGAGGTGCTACTGCGGCGCATCGAAGAGGCCGCGAAGCACGTGCCCATCGAGAACCTGGCGATCAGCCCCCAGTGCGGCTTCGCCTCCACGGCGCCGGGCAACCTGCTCACCTGGGACGAGCAGCGGCGCAAGCTGGAGCTCGTCGCCGCCGTCGCCCGCGAGGTCTGGGGCTAACGAGAGGGAAGGTGAGAGGTGACTGCAGACGGCGTCCGGCGCTACGTTCGCTTCACGGCCGACTCGCGTACGGCTTACGGCCTGCGCGACGGCGACTCCATCCGCGAGCTGGAGGGCGACCTCTTCGAGAGCCCGCGGCCGACGGGACGCGTCTTCAAGGCGTCGGAGGTCAAGCTGGGCGTGCCCGTCGACCCGAAGCGCGTCTCGAAGATCGTCGGCGTCACCGGCAACTTCGCCCGGCCCGGCCAGGCGCGGCGCCAGATGCCCCACCCGCGCCTCTTCGCCAAGTTCGCCTCTGGCCTCGTCCCGGACGGCGCCGACGTCGAGGTGATGCCGGAGTGCCATCACATCCACCACGAAGGCGAGCTGGTCGCCGTCATCGGCAAGAAGGGGCGCTTCGTCTCCGTCGCGGACGCGCCCGGCTTCGTCTTCGGCGTCGCCGTCGGCAACGACGTCGCCGACGGCACCTGGTACAGCGAGACGGAGGGCCTCCAGGTGCCCTCGCGCCTCCTCGCGAAAGGGAACGACACCTGGGCGCCCATCGGCACCGACATCGTCGTCGGCCTCGACTACAACGACCTGCAGATGGAGATCAGGCAGAACGGCCAGGTGGCCGCGCGGGCGCGGACGAGCGAGATGCTGAGCAGCGTCGCCGAGGTGGTGAGCTACATGAGCGCCTACATGACGCTCTGGCCCGGCGACCTCATCTATATGGGCACGCTGAACCCCAACCCGGATCTGCGCGAGATGAAGGTCGGCGACGTCTGCGAGGTCGAGATCGAGGGCATCGGCGTGCTGCGCAACCGCGTCGTGGCGATGAAGGGCGGCCTGCGGCTGCCGACGCCCTGATCCTCGTCTTCCGGCCCTCCTCTCCTCGCTGTCTGGGTATATCATCCAGAAGGCGGCCGTTAGCGTCGCCTAAAGCGTTGAGAGGAGAAAGCCATGCCCATCTTCCTCGACCATACGATCGTCCCGGCGCGCGACAAGGAAGCCTCAGCGAGGTTCTTCGCGCGCATCTTCGGCCTGGAGTACAAGGGGCCCTGGGGCCACTTCGCCTCCGTCAAGGTCAACGAGACGCTGAGCCTCGACTTCGACAACCGCGAAGTGGTCGAGCACCACCACTACGCCTTCATCACCAGCGACGACGAGTTCGACGTTATCTTCAAGCGCGTCCAGGACGAAGGACTGGCCTACGGCAGCGGGCCGCAGCAGGACGACATGCAGATCAACCACCTGCACGGCGGCCGTGGCTTTTACTTCAACGACCCCAACGGCCACCGGCTGGAGGTCATCACTCACACGTACGTGTAAGCACAGAGCAGCTGCTCTCTGCCCGGTCCTCAGCTGGCGGAACGCGAGCAAGTACGTCTTTCAGTCACAGCCGCGCCATGGTCAGTGGATCGCTTTCACCGTCGAAATACTTGCCGAGCGCATCCCGAAATACCTGACTGTCGCTGGCGCACAGAGCAAATAGGGTCATAGACGAGCGGAATTTCAAGTCGTCGGGGCTGCCGAAGATCTCGTTTATCGTGCGGCCCTCGACCGCGTTGACGAGGCTAGTGCATTCCCGTAGCCGTGCGCCCAGCACGTGGTGGTCAGCGTAGTCCGCTGCCTCGGCACGACGGCTGATGGCGTAGTGCTTTGCCATAGGGCTGTGACCGAGGCCGGCGATCTGCGGGAAGATGAACCACATCCAATGGGAGGCCTTGCGACCGGCCCGGAGCTCGCTCAGCACTCGCTCATAGACTGGGGCCTGCGCCTGCACGAACCGATTCAGGTCGTAAGCATCTTCCATTGTGCTTCCCCGTGCGCGCCGGCCAGAACGGGCCCTTACTTCGCGGCCGGCAGCTTCAGGCGGGTGAAGACGCGCCTGGCGTTGCCCTCGTAAATCGCTCGCTTCTGCTCATCTGTGAGCCAGCCCAGGCGCTCGATCTTCGGCTTCACGTCGTCGTAGTCCTCCTTCGTATCGGGGTCGGTCGACGAGCCGATGCCTGGCTTCTCCGTGCCGAAGAGGCAGCGGTCCGGGCCGACCTCCGTGAAGAGCGTGTTGAGGCCGCTCTCGGAGAGGATGACCGTGTCGAAGTACATCTTGCGCAGCGCGTCGTCGAAGCGGCTGCCGCGGCGCAGCATGAGAGAGCGGTGGCGGCCGATCTGGTACGGTACGGAGCCGCCGCCGTGCGACATGACGATCTTCAGCCGCGGGAAGTCCTCGAAGACGGTGGACTTGCACAACGACAGCGTGGCGATGGACTCCTCCGTGATGAAGTGCTCCGTGTAGCTCTCGCGCTGGTGGACGCGGCAGCTCGCCGAGTGGACGAGGATCGGCATGTCCAGGGCCTGGCACCTCTCGTAGAGCGGGTACCAGTACTCGTCGGCCATGGTGGGCGTCGCGTTGTCGCCCTCGCCCGGGTCGGGGTTCACGGAGACGCCGGCGAGGCCGAGCTCGGCGCAGCGGTCGACTTCGTCCAGAGCGACGGTCACCGGCTCGCCGGAGACCTGAGGCAGGCCGCCGAGGCCCGCGAAGCGGTCAGGGTGCAGCTTCACCTGCTGGGCGATGGCGTTATTCACGGCCTGCACCCACCAGGCGATGATCTTGACGGGCCGCTCCGAGTGCATCAGGTAGGGCCGCGGCGAGGTGATGCGGAAGTCGGTGCCGACGCGGTCCATGATCCGCAGGTTGCTCTGGGCGAGCTCCTCCATCCTCTCGTCCGAGATCATCGCCCTTCCCCGTCCCTCTTCGCCGCGCGTGTTCAGGAGGTGGTTCGCGTAGACATACAGCTCGGCCGGCGCTCCCAGGTGTCCGTGACAGTCGATGATCATGGGCGGTCTCTCCTCCTGCTTACCTAACCGTGACGGATCGCCCTGCAGTATACGTCCGCTGCGCCTTCGCGGAAGGCCTGGCTAACTTGCTGACAGCGGCTCGACTGAATACGATGGCCCTGCCACCCCGCGAGCCGTCGCGCGCCACGTCTGGAGGTCGTCATTGGTCATGAGCTACGAGGTCGTTGGTAAGCCGGTACCGCGCGCTGACGCCGCCGAGAAGGTCACGGGTAGGGCCCGCTACACGGCGGACGTCAACCTGCCGGGGACACTCTGGGGCAAGGCCCTCCTCAGCCCTTACCCGCACGCCCGCATCGCCCGCATGGACACGACCGCGGCCGGGAAGCTGCCCGGCGTTCACGCCGTCCTGACGGGCGAGGACGTGCGCGGCCACCTCTACGGCCGCGTCATCAAAGACGTGCCCGTCCTCGCCGTCGACCGCGTGCGCTTCGTCGGCGACCGCGTCGCGGCAGTCGCCGCTGACGATGAGGATGTCGCCCAGGCGGCGCTCGACCTCATCGAGGTCGAGTACGAGGAGCTGCCCGCCGTCTTCGAGCCGGTCGAGGCGATGGCGCCGGGCGCGCCCATCCTCCACCCCGACTTCAACAGCTACGCCGGCGTCATCCGCGAGGGAGCGGGGACGGCGCCGCCGGCGATGGGCGGCTTCCGCTTCGGCGTGCGCGCCCTGGCGGAGCCCTCCAACGCCTACGCGCGCCAGTCGCGGGAGCACGGCGACGTCGAGAAGGGCTTCGCCGAAGCGGACTTCGTCTTCGAGAACACCTACCAGACGCAGCGTCAGCACCACGCCTTCATCGAGCCGCAGTCCGTCTTCGTCTGGGACGACACGGCCTCCGGCCGGGTTCACGTCTGGGTGTGCAACAAGGTGCCCTACAACATCAAGACCACGCTGGCCGACGCCATCGGCGTGCCGGCGGAGAAGGTCCTCGTCCACCCGACCTTCATCGGCGGCGACTTTGGCGGCAAGAGCGCGCCGACTGACCTGCCCATCGCCTACTTCCTCTCGAAGGCTGCCGGCCGGCCGGTGAGGATGGTGCACGACTACATCGAGGAGTTCGGCGCCGGCAACCCGCGCCACGCCATGACCTACCGGCTGAAGACCGGCGTCAAGCGCGACGGCACGATCACGGCGCACCAGGTCTCTCATTACGTCAACTGCGGCGCCTACGCCGGCTACAAGCCCGGCGGCATCATCATGGGCGCCAACCAGGCCGCCGGCCCCTACAAGATTCCCAACGTCAAGATCGAGTCCGTCAACGTCTACACCAATACGCTGCCCGGCCAGATCATGCGCGCCCCCGGCGAGCCGCAGGCCATCTTCGCCATCGAGTCGCAGATCGACGAAGTGGCGCGCGGCATCGGCATGGACCCGGTCGAGTTCCGCCTCAAGAACCTCGTCGAGAGCGGCGAGGAGATGGCGGCCGGCGAGGCGCTGGAGGACGTGGCTGCCAAGGACCTCCTGCGCGCCGCCGTCCAGGCCGCCGGCTACCACGACGCGAAGCCCGCCTTCGTCGGCCGCGGCGTCGCCGTCGGCGACCGCGGCGCCGGCGGCGGCCAGGCGAACGCCGCCGTCACGCTGCGTCCGGACGGGCGCGTCATCCTCGGCACGCC
>DATBWN010000141.1:0-2739 GCA_036514755.1 Dehalococcoidia bacterium
GCCTGGCGCAGGTGCAAGCCCGTGAGCGACGTGGGGTGGCGGGCGATCTCCTCCGGCGTGCCCTCGGCGACGACCTCGCCGCCACGGTCGCCGCCCTGCGGGCCGAGGTCGATAAGGTGGTCGGCGTTGAGGACGACGTCGAGGTGGTGCTCGATGACGATGACGGTGTTGCCGCCGTCCGCCAGCCGCTGCAGCACGGCGAGCAGGTTGCGGATGTCCTCGAACGAGAGGCCGGTTGTCGGCTCGTCCAGGATGTAGAGGGTACGGCCGGTGGAGCGCCGCGACAGCTCCGTCGAGAGCTTGACGCGCTGCGCCTCGCCGCCGGAGACGGTGGTCGCCGGCTGGCCGAGCGTGATGTAGCCGAGGCCGACGTCGCGCAGGGTCTGCAGCTTCGTCCGCACCTTCGGGAAGGCGGCGAAGAACTCCAGCGCCTGGTCGACGGTCATCTGGAGCACCTCGGCGATGTTCTTGCCGCGGAACGTGATCTCCAGCGCCTCGCGGTTGTAGCGCTTGCCCTTACAGACCTCGCAGGGGACGGTGACGTCCGGCAGAAACTGCATCTCGATCTCGATGTAGCCCTCGCCCTGGCAGGCCTCGCAACGGCCGCCCTTGACGTTGAAGGAGAAGCGGCCCGGCTGGTAGCCGCGCAGGCGCGCCTCCGGCACCGAGGCGAACAGCTCCCGGATCGGCGTGAAGAGGCCGGTGTAGGTCGCCGGGTTGGAGCGCGGCGTCCGGCCGATGGGCGACTGGTCGACGTTGATCACCTTGTCGACGTGCTCCAGGCCGACGATGGCCTCGCACATGCCGGGGCGGTCGCGGGCACCGTAGAGGAGCTGCGCCGCCTTCTTGTAGAGGATCTCGGTGATGAGCGTGCTCTTGCCGGAGCCGGAGACGCCGGTGACGCAGACGAACTTGGCCAGCGGCACCGTAACGTCGATGTTCTTGAGGTTGTTCTCGCGAGCGCCCTTGATCTTGATCGACTCGCCGCTGCCGGGCCGGCGCGCCGAAGGCGTCGGTATCTGGCGGACGCCGGAGAGGTAGGCGCCGGTGAGCGACGCCGGGTTGCGCATGACCTCCTCCGGGCTGCCCGTCGCCACGACCTCGCCGCCGTGGACGCCGGCGCCCGGCCCCATGTCGATGAGGTGGTCGGCGGCGCGCATCATCGACTCGTCGTGCTCGACGATGAGCACCGTGTTGCCGAGGTCGCGCAGGCTCTTCAGCGTGCGGATGAGGCGGGCGTCGTCCGCCGGATGCAGGCCGATGGTCGGCTCGTCGCAGACGTAGAGCACACCCATCAGCCCGGAGCCGATCTGGGTGGCGAGGCGGATGCGCTGCGCCTCGCCGCCGGAGAGGGTCGCCGTCGCCCGGTCGAGGGTGATGTAGTCGAGGCCGACCTCGACCAGGAAGTCGAGGCGAGCCCTGATCTCCTTGAGGATCTGGTAGGCGATGGCCTGCTCGCGCTGGTTGAGGGGCGCCTCCGGCCCGGCGAGGTAGGCGAACCACCGCTGCGCCTCGATGATGCTCAGCGCCGTCGTCTCGGTGATGCTCTTGCCGCCCACGCTGACGGCGCGCGACTCCGGCTTGAGGCGGGCGCCGTGGCAGGTCTGGCAGGGCACCGTCGCCATGTAGCGCTCGAACTCCTGGCGCATGTACTCGGACTGCGTGTCGTGGTGGCGGCGCGTCAGGTTCGTGATCACGCCCTCGAAGCGCGTCTCCCAGCTGTGGTGGTGGCCGTCGCTGCCCTGGTAGCGGACGGAGACGGGGTTCTTGTCGCCGTAGAAGACGATGTCCAGCTGGTCCCTGGTCAGCTCGCGCACCGGCACGTCCAGGCCGAAGCCGTGCCGCCGGGCGACGCTCTCCAGCTGGCGGTAGTACCAGCCGCTTATCGCCGCCGAGCGCGTCCAGGGCAGGATGGCGCCCTCGGCGATGCTCAGGTTCTTGTTCGGGATGACCAGCTCCGGGTCGATCTCCATCTTCACGCCCAGGCCGGTGCAGTCGGGGCAGGCGCCGTGGGGGCTGTTGAAGCTGAAGTTGCGCGGCGCCAGCTCGCCGAAGGAGAGGCCGCAGCTGGCGCAGGCCAGGTGCTCCGAGTACAGGCGCTCCTCTTCGCCCTCGATGGCGACGCGGATGACGCCGGCGCCCAGCTTCAGCGCCGTCTCGACGGAGTCGGCCAGGCGAGAGGCCGAGGAGGCGGAGGCGGGCTCTGGGCCCTCGTCCCCTCGCCCTTCGACAGGCTCAGGGCGAGGGGAACTCTCGTCCCCAGATTGCCCGTCCCCGTCTGCCCGTCTGCCCGGCTGCCCTTCTGTTATCAGCCGGTCGACGACGACCTCGATCGTGTGGTTCTTGTAGCGGTCCATCTGGATGCGGTCCTCGAGGTCGTAGACGGTGCCGTCGACGCGGACGCGGACGAAGCCGGCGCGGCGGGCGTCGTCGAGGACGGCGTGGTGCTCGCCTTTGCGGTCGGAGATGACGGGGGACAGGAGCATGAGCCGCTTGCCGGCGGGCAGGGCGAGGATGGCGTCGACGATCTGCTGCACGGTCTGCTGCTCGATCGGCCGGCCGCAGCTGGGGCAGTGGGGACGGCCGGCGCGGGCGAAGAGCAGGCGCAGGTAGTCGTAGATCTCGGTCACCGTGCCGACGGTGGAGCGCGGGTTGCGCGAGGCGCCCTTCTGGTCGATGGAGATGGCGGGCGAGAGGCCCTCGATGTAGTCGACGTCGGGCTTCTCCATCTGGCCGAGG
>DATBWN010000142.1:0-2492 GCA_036514755.1 Dehalococcoidia bacterium
AGCGAGTCGGAGGGTCCGTGGCGCCAGCCTGGCGGTCAGGCGGGCTCCGTGCACCTGTTCGCGCTGGAGGTGGCGCCGGCGCTGCGCGACCGCGGCGTCGGCGGCGCCATCGTGAGCGGCGTCCTGGAGGAGGCGCGACGCCGCGGACGCCGTCGCGTCTTCCTGGAGGTGCGCGTCGACAACCCGGCGCGCAGGCTGTACCACCGCCTCGGCTTCCGGCGCGTCGGGCCGGCCTTCGTCAACGCCTGGTGGCGCTTCCTGGCGGACGGCACGCGCGAGCGTGTCGAGGAGGTGTCGTACCGGATGGTGAAGCGGCTCTAGTCGCCTGAGTGTGCCGCTCGTCCTTCGAGAGCCTCAGGACGAGCGGTCTCACATCTCCGCCGCAGCACGAGGGCGGCGAGCGCCCCGGCGAAAAGAAGCAACCCCGCGAGCCGCAGGTAGAGGACGGCGTCCAGGTGGTTGGCGTAGAGGCCCACCATTCGCTCGACGCGGACGGCCGGCACCCAGCCCGGGTGGTAGAAGAGGTCGTTCGCCTCGAAGAGGTAGCAGTCGCCCGAGGAGCCGCAGTCGGCCGGGTAGTTGAGGGCGAGCAGCGCCACGGCGAAGGACGCGAGGGCGAGCCAGCGCCATCGGCCCGCCGGCAGCAAATCCGGCGCCAGCAGCGCGGCGAGGAAGGCCGGCAGCAGCCAGATGACGTAGAACTCCCAGGCAACGCTGCTGATAAGCAGCCCGGTCGCGACGACGAGGTAGTACTCCCAAAGGATCATCCGTTCGTCCTGAGCCTGCCTGCCCTGAGCAAGGTCGAAGGGTCGAAGGACGCGCGGTTCGACAGGCTCACCACGAACGGTTCTGACGCGGCGCCCCCGCGGGATGGCGAGCGCCAGGCAGAGCAGCGCGCCGAGGCCGACGCCGATGCCCGCTAGGCGCGCCCAGTCGCTGGCCGGCACCTCGTCCAGGTAGATCATCTCCGGCAGGCCGCCGATGACCGCCGGCGTGTGGGCGCGGGCGATGAGCGCGCCAAGCGACGCGTTCGAGTAGTGGGTGCTGCCTTTGGCAAGCGCCGGCAGCGTCTCCGTCAGGTAGCTCTCGTAGACATCGGCGCCGACGTAGGCCAGCGAAACGAGAAGGAGGGCAAGGCCGACGCCCGCTCCCCAGAGAACGACGCGGTACTCGCGCTTCCAGAGGAAGTAGAGCAGGAGCAGGCCCGGTATCAGCTTGATCGCCGCGGCGCAGGCGATGGCCGCCCCGGTAACGGGCGCGTTGCCGCGGACGTGACCCCAGAAGCCCAGCGATAGCAGCAGCAGGATCGTCGCGTCTACCTGGCCGAGGGCGAAGGAGGCGTTGATCTGCGCGTAGGCGGCGACGATGACCGCCGCGCCGGCGATGAGCCATCGCAGGGGCAGCGATGGCCGCAGTGTGGACAACGTCAGCGCCACCGCGGCGAGCAGGAAGACGTGGTTGAGGACGAGGTAGACGCGCGTCGCGTCGCGCCAGTCGAGAAGCGTCAGCGGCAGCAGCGAGAGGGCGGAGGTCGGCGGCTGGATGTAGGAGGTGAAGAGCTGGCCGTAGATGAGGTTCGTCGGGCTGCCCAGGGACGCGGCGCGCTCGCGCAGGGCGGTGACGCCGTAGGGGTCGGCGCCGTCGCGCAGGGCGTGCGCCGCCGTCAGGTTGATCGAGAGGTCGACGTGCAGCGCGCCCCAGGCGCTGAGCAGCGAGCCGTTGAGGAAGACGAGGAGGGCGACGACCGTGACGACGACGGCCGCCGGCCGCTCGAGGGCGAGCCTGCTGCCTTCCGGGCGCATAGCGCGGGGAGTGTAGCAGGCGGGTGGCGCTCAGGCGAGAAGGCCTCAGGCTGGGAGGCGGAACTTGTACGCCACGATGACGCCTAGTCGGGACGAACCGCCCCACCCCAGATTGCCGCGTCCTTCGACAGGCTCAGGACAGGCTCTCGCTGCCGCGATGGCTCGCAATGACAGCGTTGGCTCTCGATCTAGAGGCCGCGCGACTTCGCCAGGCGCTCGCCGTACTGCTGGCGGTAGTAGGCCGCGTACTCGCCCGACTTCACCTTCTCCCACCACCAGCGGTTGTCGCGGTACCAGGCGACGGTCTTCGCCATAGCGGCGTCGAAGTCGTGGCGCGGCGTCCAGCCCAAGGCGCGCACCTTCGCCGTGTCGAGGCTGTAGCGGGCGTCGTGGAAGGTGCGGTCCGCGACGAAGCGGATGAGCGAGCGCGGCTTGCCGAGGAGGCGCAGGATCGTCTCGACGACCTCGATGTTGGGGCGCTCGTTGTCGGCACCAACGTTGTAGGCCTCGCCGGGCGTGCCTTCGTGCAGGATGAGGTCGAGCGCCTCACAGTTGTCCTCGACGTAGAGGCGGTCGCGCACCTGCAGGCCTTCGCCGTAGACGGGCAGGGGCTGGTCGTCCAGGGCGTTGGTGACGAAGAGGGGCACCGCCTTCTCCGGGTGCTGCCGCGGCCCGATGTTGTTGCCGCTG
>DATBWN010000143.1:0-7666 GCA_036514755.1 Dehalococcoidia bacterium
GAGAGGCGCGCCCGCGTGCAGGCGCCGCAGAACGGCAGCGTCACGGAGGCGATGATGCCGACCTCGCCGGCGCCGTCCTTGTAGCGGTAGCGCTCCGCCACCTCGCCGAAGTAGCTCGGCTCCACGGGGTCCAGCTCCCACTCCGCGCTGAGCTGGGCCAGTATCTCCTTCGCGGAGACGACGTCGTCCATGCGCCAGCCGTTCGTCGTGCCGACGTCCATGTACTCGATGAAGCGCAGGGTGTGGCCGCTACCGCGGAAGTGGCGCGCCATCTCGACGACGTCGCCGTCGTTGACGCCGCGCTTCACCACCATGTCGACCTTGACGGGCGTCAGGCCGGCCGCCGCGGCGTTGTCGATCGCCTCCAGCACCTTCGCCACCGGGAAGCCCACGTCGTTCATCGACTGGAAGATCGCCTCGTCCAGGGAGTCGAGGCTGACGGTGACGCGGCGCAGGCCGGCGTCCCTGAGGTCACGCGCCCGCGCCGGCGTCAGCAGCGAGCCGTTGGTGGTCATCGCCAGGTCCTTGACGCCGTCGATGGCGGCCAGCATCGCCACCAGCTTCTCGAAATCGTTGCGCACCAGCGGCTCGCCGCCCGTGAGGCGGATCTTGTCCGCGCCGAGGCCGACAAAGATGCGCGCCAGGCGCGTGATCTCCTCGAAGGTCAGCAGCTCGGCGCGCGAGAGGAAGACGTAGTCGCGGCCGAAGACCTCCTTCGGCATGCAGTAGGTGCAGCGGAAGTTGCAGCGGTCGGTGACGGAGATGCGCAGGTCGCGCAGGGGCCGCTGCAACGTGTCGACGACGGTGTCCGGGCTCATCGCTATGTCAAACTCAGCATATCGACCGGCAAGAAAAACAGCCTTTCGGCGGTTAGCCTAATTATAGACCCGCCCAGCCCGCCGTTACCACTTCACGTCGATGACGACGCGCGTCGGGTTATCCAGCAGGAACACCCTGAAGGGCTGCCTTGCCCTCACGCCGACGCCCCACTCGACGAGGGCCTCGAAGTCGCAGCTCTGCTTCGACTGGAGGATCGCGTTGCCGGGACCAGAAACCTGCGGCGGCACGTTGCCCGGCTGGCCCTTGATCGTCACCCGTCCCTGCTCGTCGTGCGCGTTCGTCGCCCCGAACTTCACGCGCAGGACGGCGCTGCCCGGCAGGGCCACCGGCAGGCCCGAGCCGCAGCCGGAGACGCCGCTGACGTAGTCGACGCGGCCCGCCGGCCGCACGTCCTTGAACTCGAAGACGATGCGGTCCCAGCCGCCCTGCTCCGGGTGGGCGCCGACCCGCACGTCGACGAGGGTGGCGGCGCCGGACACGCGGTCGGGGTTCGACTTGATATCGACCGGGTCGGTGCCGCCGGTTCCCTGCGCGGGCACCGTGCCGTCGACGGGCGGAAACGGCGTCGCCGTGGCGGTCGCGACGGCTGTCGGCGATGGCGGCGGCGCCTCGTCTTCATCGCCGCAGGCGGCGAGGAGGAACGCGAGGCCGAGGAGGAGCATCAGCGGGGCGAATCTCACGCGTCGATCTTAGCCTATGAGGTTGAGTGCTTCTCCGAGAGCCTTCGCGAGAGGTGTGATTTGTCATCCTGAGCGAAGCGAAGAATCTGGCCCTCGCCGGCGACGCCCCGTCTCTCTAGGTCGCCAGACCCTTCGCTGCGCTCAGGGTGACAGACTTGATACTGCCATGACGCTGCTGCCCGTTTGCCCGTTTGCCCGTTTGCCCCTTAGTCTGACCCTATGACGTCTCGGCTCGCCGCCGCCTTCGGCCGCGCCCGCGACGAGGGGCGCCCGGCGCTCATCACCCTCGTCGTGCCGGGCTATCCCGGCCCGCAGGAGACGGATGCCGTCTTCGACGCCATGGTCGATGGCGGCGCTGACATCGTCGAGGTCGAGATACCGTTCAGCGACCCCCTGGCGGACGGCGCGACCATCCAGCACGTCGTCTTCGACGCGCTGGCCGCCGGCGTCACGCCCGCCGACTGCATCGAGTTCGTCCGGCGGGCGCGCGGGCGCCACCCGCGGACGCCCATCGTCTTCATGAGCTACCTCAATCCCGTCCTCGCCTACGGGCTGCAACGCTTCGCGAAGGACGCCGCGGCCGCCGGCGCCGACGCGGTCATCCTCACCGACCTGCCGCCGGAAGAGGCCGCCGCGGCGAAGGGCGCGCTCAACGCCGCCGGCCTCGACCTCATCTTCCTCGCCGCGCCGACCTCCGGCGACGAGCGCCTGCGGCTCATCGGCGGCCAGGCGGGCGGCTTCGTCTACTGCGTCAGCGTCGCCGGCGTCACGGGCGCCCGCGCCGCGCTGCCAGCGGGCCTGCCCGAGTTCATCGCGCGTGTGCGAAGTTGCACGAATCTGCCGTTGGCGGTAGGATTTGGCATATCTCGCCGCGAGCACGTCGCGGCGCTGGTCGGCGTCGCCGATGGCGTCGTCGTCGGCAGCGCGATAATGGACGTCATCGCCGCGAGTCCTTCCCGGGAAGGACAGGAAAGAGCGAAGGAAGTACGTGAATACGTGGAGGTGCTCTCCGGTCGTCGCAGGCCCTGAAAGCAGGGCGGCGGCCCCCGACTACGTCGGGGCGCCGGTCGTTTCTCTTTCGGCCGCGACCGGCGCCTTTGGGCGCCCCTAAGACCAGCGTGCCCCGCCTGGGCGGGACGCACGCTCGCAGCCTCCTGCAGGACAGGAGACAGAGGGGGAGAAGAGAGCACCTGATGCCTTGTCGGGGTATCCGCGGCGCCACCACGGTCGAGAGCAACAGCCGGGAAGCGATCCTCGCGGCGACGCGAGAGCTCCTGGACGAGATGGTGCGCGCCAACGCCGTCCGCAAGGACGACGTCGCCAGCGCCTACTTCACGACCACGCCTGACCTGGACGCCGAGTTCCCGGCCGTAGCCGCCCGCGGCGTCGGCTGGAGCAACGTCGCCCTCATGTGCGGCCACGAGATGGATGTCCCCGGCAGCCTGCGCATGTGCCTGCGCATCCTCCTCCACGTCAACACCGAGCGCACCCAGGACGAGATCTGTCACGTATACCTCCGCGGGGCCGCCGTTCTCCGCCCGGACCTTGCCCAGGCGGGAGGTTCACGAGGGGACTAACGACATGATGGTCAAGATGAAACAGGGGTACTCTTCCGGCCAGCTGGACGAGGTGCTGGACCGCCTCAGCACGCGCGGCTGCTCCGGCCAGCCCATCCTCAGCCTCGAAGGCACGGTCGTCAATGTCGACGGCGTCCAGTCGCCCGAGCTGTCGCAGGAGCTCGCGGCCATGGACGGCGTCGCCGAGGTCGTCCGGGTGGCCTCGCCCTACAGGTACCGCACTGACGACGTCCGCATCCTCGAGATCAACGAGCTGCTCACGCCGGACGAGGTGCTGAGCGACGCGCCGATCACGGAGACGGCGGCGCGCTGCGTCTTCGAGGCGCGCCAGGCGATCCATCGCATCCTCCACGGCGCCGACGACCGCCTGCTCGTCGTCATCGGCCCCTGCTCGATCCACGACGTCGACGCCGCCAAGGAGTACGCAACTCACCTGAGGGAGGCGCGGGAGCGCCTGGGCGACGACCTGCTCATCGTCATGCGCGTCTACTTCGAGAAGCCGCGCACGACGGTGGGCTGGAAGGGCCTGATCAACGACCCGCGCCTGGACGGCAGCTTCCGCATCAACGAGGGCCTTCGCGTCGCCCGCCGCCTGCTCCTCGACCTGGCCGAAGATGGCGTGCCGGCCGGCTGCGAGTTCCTCGACATGATCACGCCCCAGTACATCGCCGACCTTGTCTCCTGGGGGGCGATCGGCGCGCGGACGACGGAGAGCCAGATCCACCGCGAGCTGGCCTCCGGCCTATCGTGCCCCGTCGGCTTCAAGAACGGCACGGACGGCAACGTGCGCATCGCCGTGGACGCGCTGCGCGCCGCCCAGACCAAACACCACTTTCTCTCCGTGACCAAGGGCGGCCACTCCGCCATCGTCTCCACCGCCGGCAACGAGGACTGCCACATCATCCTGCGCGGCGGCAGGCAGCCCAACTACGACGCCGCCAGCGTCGACGCGGCGGCGAAGGAGCTGGCCGACGCCGGTCTGCCCGCGCGGCTCATGATCGACTTTAGCCACAGCAACAGCGAGAAGCAGTATGAGCGCCAGCTGGACGTCGGCCGCTGCGTCGCGGAGCAGATCGCCTCTGGCGATAGCCGCATCTTCGGCGTCATGATCGAGAGCCACCTGAAGGCCGGCAGGCAGGACCTCGTGCCCGGCAGGGAGCTGGTCTACGGCATGAGCATCACGGACGCCTGCATCGGTTGGGAGGACTCCAGCGGCCTGCTCGACGTCCTCGCGGCGGCCGTCGCCGAGCGGCGCCTAAAGGCTGAGGTGGAGTCGTGACCAGCCAAGCGGGGGTACAGGGGGCCCTTCGGCAGGCTCAGGGCAGACTCCGCCTCCCTGACGGGGAGTCTGAGGGGTATCCCCTCAGAGCAAACCCTTCTTCGTCTCGGCGGAGCAGCGCGAGAGCGATGCGGAGCCCTCGGGCCCCATTTGCCTGTCGGCGCCTCTACCCGTATGCTACGGCCCAGGTGGCGCGATAGGGGTCTGAGCCCATGACCTTGCCTGCCCGCGCCGTCTTCAACACTCCCAGTCCTGTCATTCTGAGCCCTTCGACAGGCTCAAGGACAAGCTCCGCGAAGAATCTAGGCATGGCACAGCCAGGCTTCGCATCCCTCTCGGTCTGCTCCGCCTGGTTTGAAGGAATGGCCGGGGGGACACCCCCCACACCCCCCGTCAGGAGCTCCTTCGACAGCCTCAGGACAGCGGCTGCGCCCCCTGTACCCCCGCTCTTGCCCGATTGCCCGTTTGCCTGTCCTGAGCCCCGTCGAAGGGCCCGATTGCCCGGGGCGTGGAGAGGCGGGGCGGCGCTATGACCATGCTCGCCGTTTCGACGCCGGTCTTCGAGGGGCCACTCGACCTCCTCCTCCACCTCATCGAGCGGGAAGACCTCGACATAACCGCCGTGTCCCTCGTACAGGTGACGGACCAGTACCTGGCGTTGCTCCGTTCCGCCGACCAGATCGACCTCCGCGCCCTCGCCGACTTCGTCGCCGTCGGCGCCAAGCTCCTCCTCCTCAAGTCGCGCGCCCTGCTGCCGCGCACGCCGGAGGAGGTCGAGGCGGACGAGTTGGAGGAGGAGGCCATCGCCGAAGACCTCACTGCCCAGCTAGAAGAGTACCGCGTCTTCAAGTCGGCGGCGTCCTACCTGCGCGAGCTGGAAGACGCGACGCACCGCTCCTTCGCGCGCGTCGCGCCGCCGCCCGCCGGCTGGCTGCCCAGCGGTCTCGAGCGCGTGACGCTGAAAAAGCTCCTGAAGGCGCTGGCGCAGGCGCTGGAACGCCTGCCGGCGGAGCCCGAGCCCGAGCGCCTGCAGCGCTCGCCCGTCAACGTGGCGGAGCGCCGCGAGGCCGTGCTCGTAGCCGTTACTCGACGCGGCCGCGTCTCCTTCGCGCGCCTCATCGCCGGCTGCAAGACGCGCCTGGAGGCAATCGTCACCTTTCTCGCCATCCTCGACCTGCTGAAGACAGACGAGATAAGGGCGCAGCAGTCAGTGAACTTCGGCTACATCTTCCTCGAAGCCGGCGGGCCCAGCGAGGCTGCAGAGACGGCGTAGACTGTCTTTGCGAGCCATCGCGGCAGCGAGGCGCGGCAATCTCGCCCTGCCAAGACCAGTCCCGTTTGCAGACAGATCCCAGCGGCACGATGACCATGACGTAGGCTAACCTTGAGCCGATGAAGCCCGTTCGCGCCCTCTTCTTCGACCTCGATGGGACCCTGCTCGACGGTAGCGGCTTCGGCGAAGCCGTAGCGCGCACTTGCAGCCGGATTGCTGCTACTCGGCCCGGTCTTTCCGCTGAGCGCCTCCTCGCGGCTAACAACACGGTCTGGGAAAGCTACTGGCCAGAGGTGGAACAGGAATGGACCCTCGGCGTTTTGGATGGCACCACTGTCAGTCTGGAAGCCTGGCGGCGCACCCTCCTGGCTTGTGGCTCCGATGACGAAGGGCTTGCAAGGCTCGCCCTCGATACTTTATCCGTTCAGGCGCGAGGTGCGAATCGGTTATTTGACGACGTGCAGGAGATTCTCGATCGCCTGGTCGGCCGCCTGCCGCTCGCCCTGATCACCAACGGAGCGGCGGACACGCAACGCGAGAAGCTGCGAGCCCTGGGCATCGAGGACCATTTCGACGCCATCATCGTCTCCGGCGAGCACGGCGTCGCCAAGCCGGACCCGGCCATCTTTCAGATCGCCCTCGACAATCTGGGCGTCGGGCCTGAGCGTGCCTGGCACGTCGGCGACAGCCTCGAGGCCGACATCGCCGGCGCCCGAGATGCCGGGCTCACCGCCGTCTGGCTCAACCGCAACGGCGCCGCGCGCTCGCCGGAGCACCCGGAGCCGCACGTCGAGATTCGGTCACTGACCGAGCTCCTGGAGTACATCGAACCGTAGGGGCCGCCTGCGAGCGGCCCCTCGAACCTCACCCCACGCCGGTAGCGCCAGGCTGGCCGAGTAATGGCGCCCCTCTCCGTGCACGGAGAGGGGGAAGCGGCAGCAGGGGGAGAGGTCGTCCGGCCCCTGACCCCTGGCCCCTGCTAGCTAGACAGCACCGCCGCCGCGCTGTCGAACCTCACCCCCGTTCCCCCTCTCCCTGCAGGGAGAGGGGGCGATTGCACTCGGCCTGCCGAGCGCCACACGCGTGGGGTGAGGTCGTTTCGCTGACTGCTGACTGCTGATTGCTGAAAGCTGACAGCTGTTAGCTAAACAACACCGCCGCCACGCTGTCCGTCACGTCGAACAGGGGCGCCGGGTAGAGGCCGACGAAGAACACGCCCACGCCCAGCACGACGACGGCGCCCTGCATCAGCAGCGGGATGCGGGGCCGACCCGGCTCCGGCGCCTCGCCGACGTACATCTCCCGCAGCAGATACAGGTAATAGTAAAGGGAGATGAGGCTCGCCACCACGGCGAGCGACGCCAGCCAGT
This sequence comes from Dehalococcoidia bacterium, assembly GCA_036514755.1. Taxonomy (GTDB): domain Bacteria; phylum Chloroflexota; class Dehalococcoidia; order DSTF01; family WHTK01; genus WHTK01. The sequence continues at coordinate 7,020 of DATBWN010000143.1, forward strand.
AGTAGCCGTTCTCCGCCACCGACTGGAAGAGGATGAACTTCGTCAGGAAGCCGGCGAACAGAGGCATCCCCGCCAGCGAGAACAACGCCACGGCCAGCACCGCCGCCAAGAGAGGCGAGCGGTCCGACATGCCCCGGAACTCGCGGACCTCCTCCGCGCCCGAGGCGTTGTTGTAGGCGATGATCGCCGTGAAGGCGGCGACGTTAGTGATCACGTAGCCGGTCAGGTGCAGCAGCAGCGCGCTCGACACCGCGGGCGAGATCGCAACGATGCCCATGAGCATATAGCCCACCTGGCCGATGCTCGAGTAGGCCAGCAGGCGCTTGACGTTGTGCTGCTGCAGCGCCACCAGGTTGCCGACCATCATCGTTATCGCCGCGACGGCCGCCAGCATGAAGCGCCAGTCGTCCGCCACCGGCAGGAGGGCGCTGGAGAACAGTCGCAGCAGCAGCGCGAACCCCGCCGCCTTCGACGTCGCCGACAGATACGCCGTGATCGGCAGCGGCGCGCCCTCGTAGGCGTCCGGCGTCCACATATGGAACGGCACCGCCGCCACCTTGAACCCCAGCCCGGCGACGATGAGCGTCAGGCCGATGAGCGTCCCCAGCGTGAACCCCGCCGTCCCGTCGGCGAACGCCGCCTCGATC
>DATBWN010000144.1:0-9165 GCA_036514755.1 Dehalococcoidia bacterium
AGGCTGGTGGTCGGGGTGCCCAGATTCGAACTGGGGGCCTCTTGGTCCCAAACCAAGCGCTCTGACCTGGCTGAGCTACACCCCGTGAGCCGCATCTAGTCTACACGGAGCCGGCTGCGCATCGCTCTCGCGCTGCTCCGCCGGAAGTTAGAGAGAGGTTTGCTGAGGGGACACCCCTCAGACTCCCCGCCAGGGGCTGCGCCCCTGGACCCCGCTTGCGCTGAGTGGTCAACACGCCACTCTCTCTAGAAGCACGCCGCGTTGGGGGCTGCCCTCTGCCCTCTGCGCTCTGCCCGGGGACGCTACGGCGGGACGGGGCACCCCGGGCACGGCCACGCCTCGCTCTGCGAAAAGCCGCAGGCGCCGCACTCCCAGCTCGTCTCCGGCGAGAGCCACTCACCGCCGCTACCAAGGCGGCGATGACGGTGCTCGCTGCGCACCGACGCCCGGCAGCGCGGGCAGGCGCCCGCCGCCAGCCGGCGCCAGCGCGACTCCTGAACGTGGCCGCTCAGGAGCATGCCCAGCAGCGATATGAGCAGCGCCAGGGCGAGGAGGCCGCCCGCCGCGGGCGACAGCACGCGGCCGACGACGACGAGGACGGCCAGCGCCCAGGCGACCGCCCCCAGCGCGCCGAAGAGCAGGTCGAGGCCGACGCGCACGCCCGTCATGGCGTCGAAGCGGCCCGCCCCGCCCTGAGCCTGTCGAAGGGCCGGCCGGCGCCGATGAGCTCGCCGATGTCCTCGACGCCGTGCTCACCGCAGTAGCGCTCGATGCCTTCGAGGACCTCCAGCGGCGCCAGCGGGTTGGCGAACGTCGCCGTGCCCACCTGCACCGCCGTCGCGCCCGCGAGGATGTACTCCAGCGCGTCGGCGGCGGTCGCGATGCCGCCGCAGCCGATGACCGGGACGTCGACGACGCCCGCGACCTGGTAGACCTGGCGCAGCGCCACCGGCTTCACGGCCGGGCCGGATAGCCCGGCGAAGGTCGTGCCGATGACCGCCCGCCGGCCCTCCACGTCCATCGCCATCGCCTGCAGCGTGTTGGCGACGCACAGCGCCTGCGCGCCCGCCTCGACGACGGCGCGGGCGACCTCGCGCGGGTCGGCGACGTTCGGCGTCAGCTTGGCGATGACCGGCAGCGTCGTCACGCGCAGCACGCGCCGCACCACGTCCGCCGCCGCCGCCGGCTCCTGACCGAACTCGATGCCGCCCCGCTCCGTGTTCGGGCAGCTCAGGTTCAGCTCGACGCCGCTGAAGCCTTCGACGCCCTCCAGGCGGCTCGCCACCTCGGCGTACTCCGGCGCCGAGAAGCCCATGATGCTGACGACGACAGGCACGCGCCAGGCGGCGTAGGCCGGCGCCAGGTCGCGCAGCAGAGCGGCGACACCGATGTTCTGCAGGCCGATGGAGTTGAGCAGGCCGCCCGGCGTCTCGGCGATGCGGACGGGCGGGTTGCCGCGCCGCGGCCGCAGCGTCGTCGTCTTCGTGACGATGGCGCCCAGGCGCTGGATGTCGAAGACCTTGGCGAACTCGACGCCGTAGCCGAAGGTGCCGGAGGCGACCATCACCGGGTTCGGCAGCACCAGGCTGCGCTTGGCGCCGGGCGCGAGGTCGACGGCTAGCGCGGTCATCGAGGCCATTATAGGCGTGAGAAAGGAGAAGCCCCCGGTCGCCGGGGGCTTCTCCTTCAGCAGGGCCTGAGGCCGCTTACTCTTCGCTTCGCCCCCGCTTGCTCTCGGCGACGACGGGCCGGCTGCCGCCGGCCATCTTGCTGATGCTCGCCATCGGGTCGCCTTCCCAGAGCGTATCCGCGGCGGAGTTGCGAAACTCACGCTCCTCGCCGCACAGCTTGCAGCGACCCTGACTGGTCGCGCCGCGCGGCGTCTCGATCACCCAGTGATGCCGGCACTGCGGCGCCTCACGCTCAACAAACTCTTCGACAACTGGAGTCTGCATTTCCACCTCCTCGGTCCAGCGCCGTCACTACTTATATACGTCGGCAGGAAGGCGCAGGATCATTTATCGCGCCCTCAAAAAAATTACAACTCGACCTCAGAAAAGTCAACGTTTCTACGTAAAAAACCTTAAGTTTTTCATTAAAGGACTGTTAAGCGTTCCCTCCCGGCCTGCCGCTTCCTATAATGGAGGTAGTCAGGGCCACGGCCCTTCTTATGCAGACAACGAAGCAGCAGCTGCTCTCACTTCTCAAGCGCGCCGGCAGCGTCACCGTAGAGGAAGCCGCCGGAGCCCTCTCCGTCGCTTCCATGACCGCCCGCCAGCACCTCGTAGGCCTCGAGCGCGACGGCCTCGTCGGCACGGAGCGCGTGCGTCGCGGCCCCGGCCGGCCGCACTACCTCTTCTCCCTGACGCCCAAGGGCGAGGAAACGTTCCCCAGACGCTACGACATCCTCGCCCAGATTCTCCTGGACGAGGTCGGCGCCCTCCATGCCACGGAGATCGCCGGCCTCAGCGCCGACCAGAAGCGCACCCTCATCATCAAGCGCTCCGCCGACCGTCTGGCGGAGCGCTTTCGCGTCCCCGTCGAGGGCCGTTCGCTGGAGGAGCGGGTCGCCGCCGTAACGGAGGTCATGAACCAGATCGGCGGCTTCGCCGAGTGGCTCCCGGTCGACGGCGGCTTCGAGATCCGCGACTACAACTGCGTCTTCACGCGCCTCGCCCCCCAGCACCTGAGCGGCTGCGAGTGGCACATTCACCTCCTCACGCGACTGCTGCGCTGGCCCGTGCGCCACGAGGTCATCCTCAACGGCCACGGCGCCTGCTGCCGCTACCTCGTCTCGCCCGAAGGAGGAACCCTCGCCGGTGCCTGACGCCGTCAGCGAAAGCGCCGTCCTCGCCGCGCTGCGCCAGGTCGAAGACCCGGAGCTGCACCGCGACGTCGTGTCGCTGAACATGGTGCGCGACCTCAAGATCGATGGCGACGCCGTATCGATGACCCTCGTCCTCACGACGCCAGCCTGCCCGCTCACGGGGCCCTTCAAGGAGGCGGTCGAGCAGGCCCTCCTCGCCCTGCCGGGCGTCAGCCGCGCCAACGTCGCCCTGGACGCCGAGGTGCGCGCCCACAGCGGCCAGAGCGAGAAGCGCCCCATCGAGGGCGTGAAGAACGTCATCGCGATCGCCTCCAACAAGGGCGGCGTCGGCAAGTCCACCGTCGCCACCAACCTCGCCGTCGCCCTGGCCCAGCGCGGCGCCAAGGTCGGCCTCCTGGACGCCGACATCACCGGCCCCAACGTGCCGACGATGATGGGCTTCGAGGCCGGCTTCCAGGCGAAGAGCGAGGGCGGCCTGCGGCCCCAGGAGAAGCACGGCGTCCGCGTCTGCTCCATCGGCTTCGCCCTGCCGAAGGGCACGCCCGTCGTCTGGCGCGGCCCGATGATCGGCGGCGCCGTGCGCGACTTCCTCCACAACGTCGACTGGGGCGAGCTCGACTATCTGATCGTCGACCTGCCGCCCGGCACCTCCGACGCCTCCATGAGCATGGTGCAAGAGGCGCCCATCGCCGGCGCCGTCATCGTCAGCACGCCCCAGCCCGTCGCCCTGGAGGACGCGACGAAGGCGGTGGCGATGTTCGACCGCCTGCAGGTGCCCGTTTTCGGCATCGTCGAGAACATGAGCTACTTCGAGGCGCCGGATACTGGCAAACGCTACGAGATTTTCGGCCACGGCGGCGCTAAGATGGCGGCGGAGGAGCTCGGACTCGAGTTCCTGGGCGAGGTCCCCCTCGACCAAGCGACGCGGGAGGCGAGCGACACGGGCGTACCGGTCGTCGTGTCCGCGCCACAAGCAACGGCCAGCCGGGCGCTCATGGCCATTGCGGAGAAGATCGCCGCCCGCTGCAGCGTCCAGACTTATCTAGAGGAGACTACGTAACTGTCAGAATGGCTTTCCTTCCTGAATCGATCCCGTACCGGCGGCGAGCGCACGGCTAGCGCCGAGGCGCCGGCAGAGCCGGCCAAACCGCGTCGCAGCCGATCCCGTCGCGCCGCGACGCCCGCCCCCGAGGCAAGTGAGGCGTCGCCCACCACAACAGAACCCGAAGCCGCGACAGCCGCCCCAACAGCCGAGCCTGCCGCCGGCCCCTCGCCGCGGCGACGGGGCAGCCGCGGCGGCCGCGGCCGCGCCCGCAAGACGGCGGCCCAGGCCACGGACGACGGCGCAACAGCCGCCGCTGTCGAGGCGGAGGAGAAGCCGGCCGAGGCGCCGCCGCCGGAGGAGCCCGCCGCCGAGGCGCCACCCGCGGCCCGCCGCCGGCGCGGCACGCGCGGCGGTCGCGGCCGCTCCCGCGCCGGGGCCGCGCCCGTCCAGCCACCAGCCGAAGCGCCGGCCACGCGGACGCGTGCCCCTGCTAGGCGTCAGGCCGCCGCAGCACCGGCGGGCAGCGTCGAGGCCCTCATCGCCCGCCAGAACGTCCTCTTCGAGGAGTTCGCGGCCCAGCAGTCGCAGTCCATGCGCGAGGTCCAGCGCACGGTCCGAGCTGGAGGCGGCGCCCGCGGCGCCGGCGCCAGCGCCGGCCTCAGCAGCCTCGCCCTGCCGAAGGTCGCCATCTTCCTCGACGTGCCCAACCTCATCTACGCCGCCGAGCAGATGGGCGTCCGCGTCGACTTCGGCAAGCTGCTGGACTACCTGACGGAGGGCCGCCAGCTCGTCCGCGCCACCGCCTACGCGCCGATCACGGACGACCCGATGACGCGCTTCGAGAAGCAGCGCTTCGTCGAGCCTGTCCTCGGCTACGGCTGGAAGATCGTCACCAAGGCCTGGAAGCGCTTCGCCGACGGCTCCATGAAGGCGAACTTCGACATCGAGCTCGCCGTCGACATCCTGACGATGTCCGACCGCCTCGACATCGTCGTCCTGCTCTCCGGCGACGGCGACTTCCGCCGGGTCTGCGAGCTGGTCGAGAGCAAGGGCGTGCGGGTGGAGGTTGTCGCCTTCGCCCAGAGCACGGCAATGGAGCTGCGCGCCGTCGCCGACAGCTACACCGACCTCGGCTCCATCCTCAACATCGTCGGGGCGTAAGTCAGGCCCTCGAGGCGCTCGTAGGGGCCGCTAGCCAGCGGCCCCTACATCATTCCCGTCGTCCTACAGCTCGCCCCGGTTCGCCCGCGCGACAAACGCCTCCAGGGTCATTACAGTTACGGACTCGATGTTCCTCAGATACCTAACGAGCAAGCCGCTCGTGTAGAACCCGCGTAGCTTCCAGCCGTCGCCCCCGAGAACCACGTAACCTCTCGAGTAGTTGCCTTCACTGGACGCCACAGCGTCCGCAAGGCAGATGACCTCAAAAGGCACCTTCTGTTCGGCCGTGCCGGACACCTGCTGCCATTTCAGCGAAATCAGATACCCGAGACCATTGCGGTCCGTCGCGACAACATCGATAACATGCCGACCGCCTCCTAGCCTCTGACCAATGCGAACCTGGGTTTGATACTGATAACTCCCTTGCCGCAGCGCCGGAAGCACCATCTGCTCGAGAACGCTACCTGTCCGCGTATCTCGCGGCATGTGTCAGAGCCCCTTCGTTGCCAGGACTTCCTTTGCTTTGGTTCGGTCGCCGTTACAGCTGATCCGCCTCGGCGCGTCGAGGTAATCGATGCTGAAGCCATAGTCGCCATACAGTTCTACAACGCGGTCCGTCTTCTGATTGGAGAGCACGACTGGTCCCCCGTGCTTCGCCAGCCACTTTACCAGCCGCTCCTGGTCCTTCCAGGTAAAGTCCTCCTTCGAGTACTTCGTGAACTCGACGTCGTAGGGCGGGTCAGCGTAGATGAAGTCGTCCGGTTTCACATCCAGTGCATCGAAGTCGCCACACATGAAGTCCCACGCCTCGAAGGCGCGACGGTAGTCCAAGAAATCGCTGACGTAGTCGATAGTCTTGTGACTGCCAAACGGGACGTTGAATTCACCCTTTCGGTTGAAGCGGCAGAGGCCGTTGTAGCCGGTGCGGTTGAGGTAGTAGAAGAGCTGCGCCGCCTCGACGCCGTCCGCCTCGCCGCGGGCGATCAGCTCGTTGAAGCGCCGGCGGTGGGCATAGTAGAGCGCCGACTCGTTGCGCATGTCGACGTCGAGGCGCAGGCCGCGCTTGAGCCAGCGGTAGAAGTTGACGTTGTGCGGGTTGATGTCGTTGAGGAGCGCTTTCTCAGGCATGAGCCCCAGAGCAACCGCGAGGCCTCCGCAAAGCGGCTCCACCAACCGGCGCTGCTCATGTCCCTTCCACATCTCCCTAAGACGCGGTACTAGCCAGCGCTTGCCGCCCGCCCACTTAAGAGGAGGGGTCAGGGGCCGGACTTGAGGCCTTACCGCTAGCTTGACCACGACTTCCTCCCCGCGAAACCTAACTCAGATGTTCTGCCGACGCAATGGGTCAGACACCCCTCAGCTCGAACCGCGGGCCTCATGCAGACCTCACCCCCTGCTGCCGCCCTTCGGCAGGCTCAGGGCAGGCTTTCCCCTCTCCACACTGTGGAGAGGGGCTCACCTCGTAGGCGCCACGGGCATCAGACACGTGGGGAGAGGTCGTCACCACATCTCCCTAAGTTCGAAGCGCGGCCCCTCCTTGCAGACGAGGCGCGCCGCGCCGCGGCGGTCGAAGACGGCGCAGCCGTAGCAGATGCCTGTCCCGCAGGCCATCGGCGACTCCACCAGCGCCTGCACCGGCTTGCGGCGTCGCGCCCGCGACGGCCCTTCGTGCTTCGCCAGCAGCTCCGCCAGCGCCGCGAACATCGCGTTCGGGCCGCAGGCGAAGACCGCGTCCGCCCAGCCGTAGTAGTCGAGGAAGACGTCCGTCACCCTTCCCTGGCGCCCCAGCGAGCCGTCCTCCGTCGTCACGACGACCTCGACCTCCGACGGCAGCAGCTCGGCCGGGAAGACGCCGCTTTCGTCGCGGGCGCCGTCGATGAGGACGACGCTGCGGCCCTTCGCCACCGCCTCTTCCGCCAGCCAGACCAGCGGCGCCACGCCGATACCGCCGGCGACGAGCAGTAGATTCTGGCCGCCGCGCAGCGAGTAGCCGCGGCCCAGCGGCCCCCAGGCGAAGACGCGGTCGCCGGGCTCTCGCCGCGCCAGCCAGGCCGTGCCGCGGCCGACGACATCGTAGAGGATGGCGAACTCGGGGCCGCTCTCGCCGACACGCAGGCGGTGGTAGCTCATCGCCCGCGGCAGCAGCGGGTCGTCCGCCAGCGAGGCGCCCGTCAGCGGTTCTTCGGCGCCCGGCAGGACATCGGCGCAGCGCAACATGAGGAACTGCCCCGGCGTCGCGCCCCGCAGCAGGTCAGGCGCCGCCTGCCCTGAGCCTGTCGAAGGGTCGAACCACGTGACGTAGGTGTCGCCGTAGAGCCTGGCGCTCTCGACGACGCGGAGGAAGCCGACCTTCATCGTATGCCGGCCATCCAGCCTGCCCACAGCCCGACGATGCCGCCCCCGAGCAGGAGCAGAGCGCTGTGCACGCGCGTCCGAAGCGACGCGTACGCGACCACGGCGCCGATGACCACCGTCGCCGCGTCGACGAAGGCGCTCTCCGCCAGCCGGATCGTCGCGGCGAGGATCGTCGCCACCACCGCGGCGCCGATGCCCTTCAGCGCCGCCCGCAGCCAGGCGACCTCGCCGAAGGCGGCGATGAACCGGCTGGTCAGGACGGCGAAGAAGAAGGACGGCAGGAAGATGGCGAACGTCGCGACGGCCGCGCCCGCCAGCCCGGCGGCGCCGTAGCCGACGAACGTCGCCGTGATGACGATGGGCCCCGGCGTGCTCTGGCCCAGCGCCACGCCGGCAAGGAACTGCTCCCGCGTCAGCCAGCCGAAGCCGTCCACCACCGGCCCCTCCAGCAGCGGGATCATCACGTAGCCGCCGCCGAAGAGCAGCCCGCCGGTGCGCAGGCAGAGCCAGAAGAGGTCGAGCAGCCTGCCGGGCTCCCAGGCGAGAGCCGAGACGCCGAGCAGCGGCAGCAGGACGAACGCGCCCGGCCGCGGCCTCAGCGGCGGGCCGTAGAGGAGGAACCCGACCACGCCCGCCGCCAGCAGCACGGCGACCTCCAGCCCCGGGAAGGCGAGGCCGACCGCCAGGCTCGCGGCGAAGATCGCGAGCAGCCGCAGGTCCGCCTCGCCGGCCGCCAGCCGTCGCGGCTCGCTGACGCCGCTCAGGAAGAGCCGGTACGCCGTCGCGGCGATCACGGCGACGACCGCCGGCTTGATGCCGTAGAAGAAGTCGTCCACGGCCGGCGTCGCCTCCTGCTCGAAGTAGGCCCAGCTGAGGCCGAGCATCATGACGAAGGCCGGGAGGATGAAGGCGAGCCCGCTGCCGACCGCGCCGGCGAGGCCGGCCCGCTGGTAGCCGATGTGGATCGCCATCTCCGTCGAGTTCGGACCGGGGACGAGGTTCGTCGCCGCCAGGGCGTCGAGGAAGCGCGGGCGCGAAATCCAGCCGCGCTCGTTAACGGCGCCGCGCTCCATCATCGCGATGTGGGCCACCGGCCCGCCGAAGCCGATGACGCCCAGCGCGCCGAAGTAGGCCAGCACCTCGCGCAAGCGGGAGGGGTTCACCGGCGCCCGTCGCGGAGCCCGGCTTCGCATCCTGCGCCCTTCCCCTTCGCTCCGTTCAGGGTCAGGGCTTGTCTGCTCCGCCTCTTAGACGAGGACCTTGGGGGGACACCCCCCAGGCCCCCCGTCAGGCTGCGCCCTGAGCCTGCCGAAGGGGGCTGCGCCCCTGTACCCCGCCGATGGCTATCAAGGTGCGGCTCTTGTCCGTCTGCCCGTCTGCCCGTCTGCCTGCAGGCGGCCCGAAGTAGCATGGTGATCACGTGTTACCTACGCTGTCGGGGCTGGCGCCTGCCGGTACTCGTTGATCGGCAGGACGCTGAAGGCCTGCGAGCCGGCGAGGAGGGCCTCAGCCGCGGCCCGCGCCGTGTCGATGGACGTGAAGCAGGGGATGCGACGCTCCGCCGCGGCGCGGCGGATCTGGAAGCCGTCCTGCAGCGTCGTCGGCCGGCCGCCCTCCGGCGTGTTGATCACGCAGTCGACGAGGCCGGCGTTGATGACGTCGAGCACGTTGGGGTGGCCGCCGTCCAGCCGCTTCGCCACCTGCTCCACCGGCAGGCCGATGGCGCTGATCACCGCCGCCGTGCCCTCCGTCGCGTAGAGGCGATAGCCCGCCTGGT
>DATBWN010000145.1:0-4381 GCA_036514755.1 Dehalococcoidia bacterium
GACCAGGCGTCGAGGAAGGGCTCCCAGGTCGTGGCGTCGCCGGTGAAGCCGTGCAGGAGCATCAGGGCAGGGCCTTCGCCGCCGCTGTCTTCGACGTTGAGGTGGATGCCGTTGATTAGAAGCCGGGTCATGTCGCCCTCACTCCTTCGACAAGCTCAGGACAGGCCTAACCCTCTCCCGAAGGGAGAGGGGATATCGCCTTCGCCACGGCCTGCCAGATGTCATTGTGGAGGCGGAGGTTGGCCTCGCGGTCCGTCTTCACCTCGATGATGTTGACGCCGGGGGCGTCGAACGAGGCCCGCAGCGCGGCCCGATACTCCTCCCGCGTCGCGACGCGCCGGAAGCCGACGCCGTAGAGCTCAGCGACGGGGCGGAAGTCGAGGCCGTGGGGCGTGCCGAAGAGCGCCTCGAAGTGCTCCGGATCGTCGTGCTGAGGCAGGAAGGAGAAGATGCCGCCGCCGTCGTTGTTGACAAGGACGATGGTGGCGCTTAGGCCGAAGCGCCGGGCGGCGAGCAGGCCGTTCATGTCGTGGTAGAAGGAGAGGTCGCCGACGACGAGGACGAGCCGGCCGTAAGACCGCGCCGCTGCGCCGAGTGCTGTGGAAACGACGCCGTCGATGCCGCTGGCGCCGCGGTTGTGAAGGAAGAACGCGAGCTTGTTACTCGCGGGCCAGAAGCTGTCGATATCACGAACGGGCATCGAGTTTCCCGCGAAGAAGGTGTAGCCCGCCGGCGCCACTTCGGCGAGATCGAGTACAGCGGACGGTTCGCTGGGCGCCGCATTTCTGTCGATGACGTGCCGTATCGCCGCGACGGTGGCGGCCTCGGCGCGTTGCCAGGTGTCGAGCCAGTCAGGTGAACGCCTGACCTCGAGTCGCGATAGGCTTTCCCACTCCCAGTAGCCGTCATAATGACTTACCTCGGCCGCGGTCAGGTCTGGGTCGGGCCAGCCTCCTAGAGGCGAGATGACAATCTGCCTGACATCCTGGTGTACTTGCAGATAGGTGGCGAGCGGCTTCGAGGTTGGCGCCTCGCCGAAGCGCAGGATGAAGTCGGGCCTCAGGGACGCAGCGAGGTCTGCGCTTCTCAGGAAGTTATCGTAAGCGCCGATGATGTGGGGCCTGAAGAACGGCCCGCAGGTTCGAACGTCGGACAAAGCGTCGGCGAGGATAGGAACGCCCGAATCAGCCAGGCGCCTGACCGCGCCGAGATCGGCGTAAGAGTCGGGCCCACAGACAATCAGAGGCCTTGCAGACCTGCTGAACCGATCTTCGATGCTGCCTGGGTGAGGGTCGCGGACCGCTGGGGCCTCCTCCGACTCTGAGGTGTCGGCTTCTATGGCCCCCCGAGCTGTTTCTGCGGCCCGCCGGGCCGCTTCCTTGACAGCCTGCGCCTCGACCTTCAACGTCGGTTGCCAACCCGCCGGCATCAGCGGCTCGCGGAACGGGAAGTTGAGATGTACAGGGCCCGGCGCGCCGCTGCGCGCCGCCATCTGAAAACTCCGTCTGGCGACCATGCGAACGTAACGCAGCACCTGGTCGGACGCCTCCGGCAGCGGCATCTGCATGAACCACTTCACCGCCGGGCCGTAGAGGCGAACCTGGTCGATGGTCTGGTTGGCGCCCACGTCCTGAAGCTCCGGCGGCCGGTCCGCCGTCAGGACGATGAGGGGAGCGTGAGAGTGAAAGGCCTCGATTACCGCCGGCGCGAAGTTGGCGGCCGCCGTGCCCGACGAGCAGAGGATCACGACGGGGTCCACCCGATACGCCTTCGCGATGCCGAGGGCGAAGTAGGCGCAGGAGCGCTCGTCAAGGTGCGTCCAGACCTTGACCTGCGGGTGTCTGGCGAAGGTCAGCGCCAGCGGCGTCGAGCGGGAGCCCGGGCAGAGGCAGACGTGCTCTACGCCCGCAGCGACGAGCTCATCGACGAAGGCGCCGCAGTAACGGCCGAGGACTTCGGCGTGCGAGGGGCTGTCTGCCATCCGTAACCTCGCCCTCACCCTATCCCTCTCCCGAAGGGAGAGGGGACTCGTCTTCGGACTTCGATGCGTTCAGCGCCCAAAGCATGGCCTGTAGCTTCAGGCCCGACTCCTCGTACTCACGGTCCGGGTCGGAGCCGGCGACGATGCCGCAGCCGGCGTAGAGGGAGGCGACATCGTCGCGCAGGAGGGCGGAGCGCAGCGCCACGGCGAACTCGCCGCCGCCTTCGGCGTCGATCCAGCCGATGGGGCCGGCGTACCAGCCGCGGCTAAAGGGCTCGTGCTCCCGGATCAGCTGCAGCGATCGCCCGCGCGGCAGGCCGGCCGTCGCGGCCGTGGGGTGGAGGCGCTCGACGAGCTCCAGCACGTGCCGCGGGCCGTCGGTCGTCGCCTCGACGGGGGTAGAGAGGTGTTGGACGTTGGCCATCTTGCGCAGGACGGGCTCTTCGGGCTGCCTTATGTCGCTGCAGAGCGCCGCCAGCGCCTCTCGCAGCGAACGCGTGACGAAGGCGTGCTCGCGCAGCTCCTTCTCGTCTGCCAGCAGCGCTTCGCCGAGGCGCCGGTCTTCGCGGTCCGTGGCGCCACGGGGATACGAGCCGGCCAGGCAGTCGGCGCGGACGCTGCGGCCGCTCAGATGGACGAGCATCTCCGGCGTGGCGCCGAGGAAGCAGGCCTCGCCGCCGCGCACGGCGAAGATCGTGCACTCCGGGTAGCGGGAGCGCAGCCGCCGCAGGACGGCGCCGCGGTCGAAAGAAGCGTCGCTCTCGACCTGCACCCTGCGCGCCAGCACGACCTTGTCGGCGTCGCCTCGGAGGATGCCGTCGGTCAGGCCACGGACGCTGTCGTTCCAGTAGAGCCTTGACTCGGAGCCGGGGTCGAGCAGTCGCGAAGGCGTCTCGTCCGCCTCGGCTTCCGGCGCCGCGGCAAGGAGGCGACCGGCGTCGCCTGCGGTGTCTGCCGTCGCCTGCGCGGCGTTCGTGTCCTGATCGACGAGGACGTTCGCCGTGAGGAAGAGACGCGAGTCGCTCAGGGTGAAGAGAAGCCGCGGCACGACGGCGACGGCGTCCGGGAAGCCGAACCAGGCGACGTTGTCGGGGTGGCTGGGGTCGAAGGCGAAGCCCGCGTGGGCGAAGGGCAGCGGCCCCGACGCAGTCGGGGCGCTGCCGATGACGGCGCCTTCCGCCAGGCGCTGCAGCCGGCGGCGCAGGTCGCCGAATCGCTGCGGGCCGGCGGCGACGAAGCGGGCCGCCTCGCCGAAGGCGGCGAGGGAGAACCGGCGGGAGGGCTGCTCCCAGAGGAAGTGAGCTCTGGCGGCCAGGCAAGGAGGGGCGGCCGCGTCGAGCTCGATGCTGAGGCTGGCGAGGACGGGCGCCGCGCGCCGGGCGGACGCCGCCCGCGCCCGTTCGAGAAGGGGCGTCAGGCGCTCGGCGAGGAGAGAGAGAATTTCAGCCGTGGTGGTCATCGTCAGAAACCGACCGACGCGTCGGTCTGTTTTCGATTGTAGGCTTGGCGGGGCTCAAATACAAGCTAGAAGCACGACTCCGGTGTGCCTCTTAGATGACTTGCGATGTCATTCTGAGGCGCTAGCCGAAGAATCTAAGCGCCACGACATTCTCAAGGCGTCTTCAAGAACGCGCACCGCCGCCAGCGACCCTAACGTCGAGTATGCTCGCGGCGCCTAGATTCTTCGCCCTTCGGCGAGCTCAGGACATGCTTTGCTCAGAATGACAGCGGAGCGGCAGCCAGGCCTACTGTCTAGAACTCGACGATGGCGCGGCCGGCGATCTTGCCCTGGCGCAGGTCAAGGCAGGCCTCGTTGATCTGCTCCAGCTTGTAGCGTCGCGTCACCATCTTGTCGAGGGGCAGCTTCCCTTCCTTGAACCAGCGGATCATCATCGGGAAGTCGCGGTCGGGGATGCTGCAGCCGCCGGGGGCGCCGCGGTAGACCTTGCCGGCGAAGAGGTTAAACATGGCGGGCGTCGGCGCCTCGCCGTGGGGCACGCCGACGAGGATTGCGGCGCCGCCCTCGCGCTCGCCGCCGCGCCGGGGCCGGGCCGCGTTGAGTATCTGCTCCATCGTCACTTTGACGCCGATGGCGTCGAAGGCGTGGTCGACGCCGCCGCCCGTCATCTGGGCGATCTTCGCCACCGGGTCTTCCTTCGTCGCGTTGACGCCGTGCGTGGCGCCGAACTTCTTCGCGAACTCGATCTTGTCGTCCGCGAGGTCGACCACAATGATCGGGTAAGCGCCGGCGATGGCGCAGCCGGCGACGACGGAGAGGCCGACGCCGCCGACACCGATGATGGCGACAGAGTCGCCCGGGCGCACCTGGGCGGCGTTGATGGCGGCGCCGACGCCGGTCATGACGGCGCAGCCGACCGGAGCAGTTACGTCCGTTGGCAC
>DATBWN010000146.1:0-5103 GCA_036514755.1 Dehalococcoidia bacterium
AGGCCGCGGCCGACGTCGCGCGTCAGCGCCTCGGAGACGCGCAGGGCGAGCGGTTCCTGAGTCATGTCTCTGAGTATAGCGCCGCTTCAGGCAGTCGTAGCCGCAGACCTTCAGGTCTGCTGGAGAGGGCTCGGGCAGGCCTAAAGGCCTGCAGCTACAAGAAACAACTAGTGCCCGACGAGCGAGGTGTCCAGAGGCTCGGCGTCGTCGCGGTGCGGCTGCCACCAGACGCGGTCGAGCGCCGTCTCCGCCTTGGCCAGCTCTCCCTCCATCTGGCAGTCGAGGGCGATGGCGAGGCAGGCGAGGTTCAGCTGGACGAGGCGCAGCGCGTCGGCGGCGCGGCGCTCGTGCAGGTGCTTCTTGCACCAGCGCAGCGTCTCGGCGGTGTCCTCGATGCCGCGGCCGATGTCCGCCGTTATCTCCTCGAGGGGGCGCGGGCCGCCCTGCGGGCTGCCGAAGACCATGACACAGCCATTATCGCCGAACCGGGGAACAAGGAACACGGAACAGGGAACAGGGTCGCTAGCGCCGCCATGCGATGATGGCAGCCGCGTCGGCTGAAGCGATGGGCCAGGCTATAATGCTGCCGACATGCCGCGCCCACGGCCCTCGGATCGCCTGAAGAGCCAGCCCGAGAGTCGCGTTCCCGGCTCGCGATGACCACTCCGACGAACACCCTCCGAGTCGGCATCCCCAGTCCTGGCCCCAGCCTTCGCGGCGCCCTGGCCAGCCGCGACTTCTCCCTGCTCTTTGTCGGCCAGCTAGGCTCGGAGAGCGGCAACGGCCTCGTTCAGCTGGCGCTCCCCTGGCTCGTCCTTCAGCTCACCGGCTCCGCCCTTCAGCTGGGCGCCGCCTACTTCTTCCAGTTCCTGCCCATGCTCCTCTTCGGCCTCGTCGGCGGCGTCTTCGTCGACCGCTGGGACCGCCGCCTGACCATCGTCGTCGTAGACGCGGTGCGGGCGGTCGCGTTCCTCTCCGTGGCCACGATCTACTACCTCGATGCCCTCACGGTCGGCCACATCTACGCTGTCATCTTCATCGAGTCCACCCTGGCGAACTTCTTCAACCCGGCGCGCGCCGCCCTCATGCCGAACCTCGTCAGCCGCGACAACCTGCGCGCCGCGAACTCGCTCATGGAGGTCTCGCGCCACATCGGCTTCCTCGTCGCGACGCCGCTGGGAGGCGTCCTTGTCGATACCCTCGGCCCAGCCGCGATCTTCCTTGTCGATGGCGTTACCTTCTTTATCTCCACCGTCACGGTCTTCTTCATCCGCTGGCGACAGCCGGAGCGCGAGCAGGTTGTGGCGGACGGATTCCGCCACAACCTGCAGATCGTCGTGTCTCAGATGCAGAGCGGCCTCGCCGTCATCGGCCGACAGCGCCTTCTGCAGGTCACGCTGCTGCTCGGCCTCAGTCTCAACCTCATCGTCGCGCCGGTGCAGCTCCTGCTGCCTCTCTTCGTGCGCGAGGTCAAGGACGCGGGCGGCATCTACTTCGGCCTGCTCGCGGCCGGAATGCTCCTCGGGCTGATCGTCGGCTCTCTGACGGCGCCGATGACGGCCCGCCGCGTTGGCCTGGGCCCCATGGCCATCGGCGCCGTCAGCATCCTCGGCGTCGTGCTCTGCGTCGCCTCCTGGCCGCCGACGCTGTGGCCGCCGGTCGTCGCGATGGTAATCGCCGGCCTGGCCATCGGCTCCCTCAACGTGGCCCAGACGACGATGCTCCAGACCTCGACGACGGACGAGGAGCGCGGCCGCGTCTCCTCGGCGTACTACACGTTCACGCTCGGCGTGCGGCCGCTGAGCTTCCTGGCGATGGGCATCCTCGCCTCGGGCATCGACATACGCGTGCTCTTCGTGGTGCTCGGCGTCATCGCGATCGCCGTCGGCGGCGTGCTCGCCCGGGTGCCGGAGGTGCGGCACCACCACTAGCTTCCCAGCCGATCGTCCATCTCAAAAGGGGCCGAAAGATAGTTGACACGCTCCTCGCTATTAGTGCACGCTTATCGAAAAGTTAGCGGGCACTAATCTGGCCGGGCAGGTCGGCGGGGTGAGGCGATGCTCTTCTCGTTCCTGATCATCCTCCGCGAGGGCTTCGAGATCGCCCTCGTCCTCGCCATCGTCCTTGGCTACCTGCGGCGGACGGGCAACCGCGAGCACTTCCGCGCCGTCTGGACGGGCGCCGTCGCGGCTGGGGTCCTGTCCCTGGGCGCCGCGGCGGCGCTGGAGCTGACGGCGACGGAGCTCTCCGGCGCCGCCCAGGAGTCCTTCGAAGGCTTCACGATGCTCTTCGCCGTCGGCGTCTTGACCTGGATGGTCTTCTGGATGCGCCGCCAGGCGGCGAGCATCGGCCACGCCCTGCGTCACCAGGTCGACATCGCTATCGAACGCGGCTCGCTCTTGGCGCTGGTCAGCATCGCCTTCGTCGCCGTGCTGCGCGAGGGCCTGGAGACGGTCCTTCTCCTCTTCGCCGGCGCCTCCACGCAGCGCGGCGACTCGACGGAGCTCTTCCTCCTCGGCGCCTTGGCCGGCGCGGCTATCGCGGCGGCCCTCGGCTACGGCGTCTACCGCGGCTCGAGCGCGCTGCCGCTGCGTCAGTTCTTCACCGCCACGGGCCTCATCGTCCTCGTCATCGCCGCCGGGCTGCTGTCCAACGGCGTCGCGGAGCTGCAGGAGTCGGGGATCATCGGCAACCTCGGCGCGCGACCCTGGGACACGGACGCGTTCATCTCCCTGACGACGACGCTGGGCAAGTTCCTCCACACCCTCATCGGTTACGATTCGGCGCCGACCTGGGGCCAGATCATCCTCTACTGGTCGTACCTCATCGCCGGCCTCGGCGCCTTCGTCGTCGGGGTCGGCGTGCCGCGGTCGACGCGGGTGCGCGAGCCGCAGGGCCAGCCCGCCGTCGTCGAAAACGCGGGGAGGGGCGCCTCCTGAAGGCCTGGCAGACAGCCGCTCTCGCGGCGGCGCTCGTCGTGTTCGCCGCGGCCTGCTCCAGCGGCGGCGGCCGTGAGGTCACGATCACCGCCGCGCCCACGGGCTGCACACCGGCCAGCGTACAGGTCAAGGCGGGCGAGAAGGTGACGTTTGTGATGGTCAACAGGGCCGGCGGCGACCGCGAGTTGGAGGGCATCGAGGGCACCAAGCTGGAAGAAGTCCTCGTCCCAGACGGCCGGACGCGCAAGATCAACTTCACGGCACCGAAAGAGGCGATCGCTCAGAAGCTGGCGTGCTACATCCCCGGCGGGCCCCGCACCATCATCGACGTCCAGGTAGTGGGAGGCGAGGTAGCGGCCGCCGTCGACGCCACGGTCGAAGTTGAGCTCAGCGAGTGGTCGGTCAAGCCGTCCTCGGCGGAGGTCAAGGCCGGGCGGATCCGGTTCGTGGCCCGGAACAAGGGCGGTGCCGTCCACGAGCTGGCCGTGGTAATCCCGAAGGCGGGCGGCGAGCCGGAGGAGATAGCTGGGGCCGAGGTAGAAGAGGTAAAGCCGGGGACAGGGGCCGAGTTCGTGACCGACCTGAGCCCAGGACGCTACGAGCTCGCTTGTCTGGTCGCCAAGGGCGAGTTCGGCTCCGACAGGGACCACTACGAAGCAGGCATGCACGCAGAGTTCACCGTCCGCTGAGCCGGCTGCGTTCAGTGCCCTTGAGGGGCGCGCCTTCTAGAGGGCGTTAGAGGGGGGTGGCGCTGGCACGCGCCGCCCCTTCCTTCTGTCCAAAGAAGTCTTCAACGAATGGCCAACCCATTGACGATGGCGCGATAATTTGGACGAATGGAGGCGATTCAAGATGACTATGCATGCGGAAACACAGCCGGTACCTGGCATAGCGGTCAGTTGGCGGCAGCTGGCGGGGTTGGCGGGGATCGTCGGCGTGGCGTTGTTCGTGGTCGGCATGGCCCTTCAGAGCGGCTTCCCGACCGTGAACGATGAGGTAGCTGACGTCACCGCCTGGTTCGCCGATAACGGCGACCGCTATCTGGTCGGCAACTTCCTGATCTGGATCGGCGTCGTCCTCTTCCTCGTGCCCTTCTTCCTCGGCCTGCGATCGGCCCTGGCGGAGGCGGAAGGCGGCGAGGCGATGTGGACGCAGGCCGCCTTCTTCGGCGCCGCCATCTTCGTCATCATCGGCGGTGTGGGAACGGTGCCCTCCAGCGTCCTCGCCCTCGCCGCGGAGGAGATGGATACGGACGCCACGGTGCGGTCGCTGCAGTTCGGTGAGCTCGTGCTCTACTCGGGTATAGCCATGGGCTTCGCGCTCTACTTCCTCGCGTCCGGCCTCGTGACTCTGAGGACGGGCGTCCTGTGGAGCTGGCTCGGTGGCGCGGAGCTGATCCTTGCCGTCCTCGCCGTTATCGGCTCGGCCAATGTCATCGACGGCGATCCGGAGGGCGTGCTGGCCATCTTCGGCTGGATCGCCTTCATAGGCTTCGGCGTCGTGATCCTGCTGCAGAGCGTCGGCCTGCTGACGAAGAAGTCGTCGTAGGGCTCCTTCGACCCGGCTCAGGACAGCCTCAGGGCCGCGCTTCGTAGAGGGTGTTGAAGAGCGGCACTGGCAGCGCCAGCCTGCGGAAGCGGCGGAAGCCGGCGCTAGTGACGATGTCTCGCAGCGCTGGCTCCGGCAGCCCCAGCGTGCCGTAACCGACGGCGCCCGGCGCCGCCATCGACGAGGCGAGGCAGGACAGGACGGAGATGGCGTAGCTGGTCGCCGCGCGCTCGGCGCCGCGCGCCAGGTTCTCCTCGAAGCTCGGCGCGCACTCGATCTCCATGATCAGCCAGACGCCGTCCGGCCGCAGCGCCCGCCGGATGGCGGCGCCCGTCGCCGCCGGGTCGGTCATATCGTGCAGGCAGTCGAAGGTCAGCGCCAGGTCGAAGCGCGGCTCGGCCGGCAGCGGCTCGTCGTTCAGCTGATGGAAGGTCACGTTCTCGACGCCGGCCGCGCCGAGGTTCGCCGCCGCTAGCTCCAGCGCCGCTGCCGAGACCTCGTAGCCGTGCAGGCGCGAGCGCGGGAAGGCCCTGGCGATCTCGATGAGCGCCAGGCCACTGCCGCAGCCGACGTCCGCCACCTCCGCGCCGGCCGATAGCTTCGCCGCCAGCCCTTC
>DATBWN010000147.1:0-6494 GCA_036514755.1 Dehalococcoidia bacterium
CGCGGATCTCGCCGGCGCCGAGCGGCATCATGCTCACCGCGAACGTCGGCTTCTCCTGCCCGAAAGTCGAGGTCAGCGTCGTCAGGACGGGCAGGTCGCGCGAGCCGGTCTCCGGGTTAGCGTGCGTCGCCAGGCAGCGGACGTTCGGCCGCTGCACATGGAACTCCAGCTGCCCGATGCGCACGCGGCGTCCCGACCAGCCGATCTCCTCCCAGGGCCCGATGCCTTCGACGGCGATGTTGGATCGAAAGCGCGCCTCGTTCAGCTCCGGCGCGCCAAGCGCCTGGCGCACGGCCTCCAGGCTAGCGCGCCCGTGCAGAGTCACCGTGCCCGCCGGCGAGTCGTGGTACCGCGGCGTCTCCCCATCGCCGACGAGGCGCAGCGGCAGCCGCTCCGGGCGGTCGCGCAGCGCGCTTTCCGCCAGGCCAAGCGCGTAGGCGGCCATCGCCTCCGCCAGCCGCCGGCGGCCGTTTGCATCCAGGGCCTCGTCGGCCAGGACATCGTCGCCCAGGCCGATGACCAGTCTGCGGGCCGCCTCGTCAAAGCGCACGGCGAGGCGGGCGAGGCCGGGCGTGTTGACGAGCGCGAGCATGCCGTGCTTGCTGCTCCACTCGCCGTCCGCCTCCGGCGTGTCGGCGAAGCGAAAGCCAAGCACGCGGTCGCCGGCGATGCAGCCGCTGGCCAGGACGGTGAGCGTCTCGCAGGGCTCAGGCGTCAGGCCCTTGACGGGGTAGCGATAGAGGGCGGCGACGCTGGCCAGGGCTCAGGCCTCCCCGGCGTCGGGCTGGGTGCGCTTGCGGAAGGCGGCCTCCACGCGGGAGAGGGCGGCCAGCCCTTTGCGCGTGTCGGAGGCGACGCGGGCGCCCTCGTGCGTCTTGACGCGGCGCTTGAACAGCCAGTAGGTGAACTCCTTCAGCGCGTCCAGGTCGAGCTTGTCCGTCCCGGCGAGGCCGCGCTCCTCCTGGAACTCGCGCAGCAGCTCTGGCTGCGAGCGGCCGTAGATGCGCTGGAAGACACCGGCGCCGTCGACGGGCGCGGCCGACCAGACGTGGGCGTGCTGCTCCTTAGCGATCTCCTCCTCGACGGCGAGCTGCAGCGCCTCCTCGACGACGACGCCGTAGAGGTAGTTGAGGTAGGCCTGATACTTCGGCGTGCCGATGAGCGTCTGAAACTCCTCCTCGTCCAGCTCCAGGGGCGGACGGCCGTGGAAGAGGAGCGCCTGCCAATCGTCGGCGCTGACGGCGCCGTCCAGCTCCTCGACCAGGCGCTCGGCGAGGAGGAGCCAGTCGAACGCCTCGCCACCGATCAGGTAGCGGTAGCGGCGTCCGCCGACGACCTCCTCCGCCTGGTCCCAGCGCGCCATCGTCTTGAGCAGGGCCAGATACCAGTGGTCGCCGGCGGCGACGCTGCTGCGGAGGTACTGGATGGGGTCGGTGACGCTCATCTAGCGCACCGTCGGCGCTGCGCATCCCTAGAGCTTGCCCTGAGCGAGGCCGAAGGGGTCTGCTCTGCGCCAGATAAGACAAATCCTGGCGGGACACCCCTCAGACTCCCCGTCAGGCTGCGGCCTGAGCCTGCCGAAGGGGGCTGCGCCCCTGTACCCCGCCTATGTTTGATGACGGGGCGATATGCGTTACTGCTTTGCCCGTTTGCCTGTTTGCCCGTATGCACGGCCGTCAGGCGGCCAGACCGTGGCACTTCTTGTACTTCCTCCCGGAGCCGCAGGGGCAGGGGTCGTTGCGGCCGACCTTCTTGCCGTTGGCCTTCGCCGCCGGCACCGCCGCCTGCTCGCCGCGGTTCTCGCGCAGGGCCTGCCTGCCGCCAGGCTGGGCCTGGGTTGCGGCGCCGGCGGCCGCCGCGACGGGCACGCGCGCGGGGGCCGGGGCCGACACTGCCAGGTTCACGTGGAAGATGGCGCGGGCGATGGTGTGGCGGATGTTGGCCAACAGCTGCTGCCACATGTCGTGCGCCTCGCGCTTGTAGGCGACGAGGGGATCCTGCTGGCCGTACGCCTGCAGGCCGATGCCCTGGCGCATCTCGTCCATCGCCGTCAGGTGCTCCACCCAGAGACGGTCGACGGTCTGGAGGACGAGCAGGCGCTCCAGCAGGCGCATGGTCTCGGCGCCGACCTGCTGCTCGCGCTCGTCGTACGCCGCCTCCGCCTCATCCAGCAGCAGCGCCTCGACCTCTTCGGCGCTGTGGCCGTGCAGCGCCTCCGGCGTGACGTCCGCGGGCAGCGGGAAGATGCCCTGCGCCTCGTCCAGCAGCAGCTCCATGTCCCACGCCTCCTCGTGGCGGCCGGGCAGGTGGACGGCGAGGAGCTCCCTGATCTCGTCCTCCACCATGCCGAAGACGTTGGCGCGCATCTCGGCGCCTTCCAGTACCTTGGCGCGCTCCGTGTAGATAACGTCGCGGTGGACGTTCATCACGTCGTCGTACTCGACGACGTGCTTGCGGATGTCGAAGTTGTGGCCCTCGACCTTCGTCTGGGCGCTCTCCAGCGCCTTCGACACCATGCCCGACTCGATGGGCACGTCTTCGTCCATGCCCAGCTTGGCGAGCCAGCCCGGCAGCCACTCGGGCGCGAAGCGGCGCATGAGGTCGTCCTCGAAGCTGACGTAGAAACGAGAGCTGCCCGGGTCGCCCTGACGGCCGGAGCGGCCGCGCAGCTGGTTGTCGATGCGGCGGGACTCGTGCCGCTCCGTGCCGATGATGTGCAGGCCGCCCAGCGCGACGACCTTGTTGTGCTCTTCCTCCCACTCCTTCGGCTCGCGGCCCTCCGGGTTGCCGCCGAGGATGATGTCCGTGCCGCGGCCGGCCATGTTCGTCGCGATGGTGACGCCGCCCTGACGGCCCGCCTCGGCGACGATGGCCGCCTCCTTCTCGTGGAACTTGGCGTTGAGCACCTGGTGCTTGACGCCGCGGCGCTTGAGAATCTCCGCGAGGTACTCCGAGTTCTCGATGGAGACGGTGCCGACGAGCACCGGCTCGCCGGTCTCGTGCAGCTCCTCCACCTCGTCGGCGACGGCGTTGAACTTGCCCTTTAGCGTGCGGTAGACAAGGTCGTCCTCGTCCGCGCGGATCATCGTCCGGTTGGGCGGGATGACGACGACGTCCAGCTTGTAGATCTTGTGGAACTCCTCCGCCTCCGTGACGGCGGTACCGGTCATGCCGGCCAGCTTGTCGTACATGCGGAAGTAGTTCTGCAGCGTGATCGTCGCGTAGGTGATCGACTCCTGCTGGATGCGGACGCCTTCCTTCGCCTCGACGGCCTGGTGGAGGCCGTCCGACCAGCGCCGGCCGAACATGAGCCGCCCCGTGAAGTCGTCGACGATGACGATCTCGCCGTCGCGGACCACATAGTCGCGGTCGCGGTGGTAGAGGATGTTGGCCTTGAGCGCCGCCTCCATGAACCGCGTGAGGCGGTAGTTCTCCGGCGCGTAGATGTTGTCGATCTTCAGCGCCTTCTCGATCTTCTCGACGCCGCTCTCCGTCAGCGAGATCGCCTTCAGCTTCTCGTCCACGGTGAAGTCGAGTTCGCGCTGCAGGCGCGGCACCAGGGCGGCGAAGCGCGGGTAGATGGAGATGTCCTCCTGCGACTGGCCGCTGATGATGAGGGGCGTGCGCGCCTCGTCGATGAGGATGTTGTCCACCTCGTCGACGATGGCGAAGTGGCGCTCGCGCTGCACCTGGCGCGACTTGTCCTGGGCCATGTTGTCGCGCAGGTAGTCGAAGCCGAACTCGTGGTTTGTGCCGTAGGTCACGTCGGCGGCGTAGGCTTCGCCGCGGCTGCAGGGCGTCATGTATTCGGCGCCGTTCTCGTCGCTTACCGCCTCAGCGGAGACGGTGAAGGAGGCGTCGTGCTGAAGGACGCCGACGCTGATGCCGAGCCAGGCGAGGACGCGGCCGTACCACTGGGCGTCGCGCTTGGCCAGGTAGTCGTTGACGGTGATGAGGTGGGCGCCGCGCCCCTCGACGGCGTTGAGGTACATGGCGACGGCGGCGACCAGCGTCTTGCCTTCGCCCGTCTTCAGCTCGGCGATCTTGCCCTCGTGGAGCACGATGGCGCCCATGAGCTGGACGTCGAAGGCGCGCTGGCCGAGCCGGCGGCGGATCGCCTCGCGCACGACGGCGAAGGCCTCGGGCAAGAGGTCGTCCAGCGTCTCGCCGTCCTGGCAGCGCCGGCGGAACGCGTCCGTCTTGGCGCGCAACTCGTCGTCGCTGAGGGCCTGAACCTCGGGCTCGAGGTCGTTGACCTCATCGACGAAGGGCAGGAGCCTCTTGAGCTCGCGCTCGTTGCCGCCGGCGAAGATCTTACCGAAAAGGGAGGGCATGGTCAGTTCTTCTTCTGAAGCGTCTCGTAGCTATTATGCCGCGCCGGCCGGCCGCGGCCAAATGGGGGATACGCCTGATGTCCGCTGCCATTGTCTTTGCGAGGAGTCCGGAGGACGACGAAGCAATCTTGGACCGCCCAGGATTGCCACGGTCGCTTCGCGACCTCGCAATGACACGAGCGGAGGACGACCGGCCGCGGCAGCCCTATCGGTGCAGGCGACAGCGTCGTCACTGGCTGCGACCGCTTCACAGACTTCTAGGGCCCTGGCTATGGGCTAATGGCGCCCAGGTCGCCCTGTTGCGTCTTGCTCCGGTCAGGAAGAGCGCCCCAGGTGCGCTAACCGGCCTTAGGTCGCGCGGCAGCCCTCTGCTGTCGCGCTAGCGACCTACTGGAACAGCTCGCCGACAGAGCGGCCGCTGTGGATGCGGCTGATCGTCTCGCCGAGGAGCGGCGCGATCGAGAGCACCGCCAGCTGCGGGAAGCGCTTCTCCGGCGGCAGCGGCACCGTGTCCGTGACCACCAGCTCGTCGATAGGGCTGGCCATGATGCGCGGGACGGCGTTGCCGGAGAGCAGAGCGTGCGTCACGCCGGCGTAGACGGCGGTCGCGCCGCGTTCCTTGAGCAGCGACGCGCCCTCGACCAGCGTGCCGCCCGTGAGGATCTCGTCGTCGATGATGATCGCCTGGCGGCCATCCACCTCGCCGATGACGTTCAGCGCCTCCGCGCTCTCGTCGTTGCTCAGGCGCCGCTTCTCGATGATGGCGAGGGGCGCCCCAAGCGCCTGGGCGACGTTCCGCGCCCGCTTCGAGGCGCCCTCGTCGGCGGCGACGACGACGACGTTGCTCAGCTCCTTGTCCTTGAAGTGGCGGTCGATGAGGTAGAGGGCGGTCAGCTCGTCGACGGGGATGTTGAAGAAGCCCTGGATCTGGCCGGCGTGCAGGTCGACCGTCAGGACGCGGTCGGCGCCGGCCGTCTCGATGAGGTTGGCCAGCAGGCGGGCGGTGATCGGCACGCGCGGCTGGTCCTTCTTGTCGCTGCGGCCGTAGGCGTAGTAGGGGATAACGGCCGTGATCCGCCCCGCTGACGCGCGCTTCATCGCGTCGATCATGATCAGCAGCTCCATGATGCGCGTGTTCACGGGCGCGCTCATCGGCTGGACGATGAAGACGTCGCGTTCGCGGACGTTCTCCAGGACGCGGACGAAGATGTTCTCGTTGCTGAACTCGAAGACCTCGCAGCCGCCGAGGGGCATCTCCAGGGCGGCGCAGACGTTCTGCGCCAGCTCTTCGTGGGCCCTGCCGGCGAAGATGGCGAGATCGGTGTACACGGGGGACCTCCGGGATGCTGATCGACCCTGTTCGGCAGGCCTAATGTACCATAGGCAGCCGCAGACTCGCCGGAAGGCTAAGGATTTCTCCCGAGTCTGCCGATTCTCCAGAAAGGCAAGCGGGACGTGCCTCATCCTCCCCGCACCGCGCCCGCTGCCTATCGGAGAAGCGCCTGACCTCGGCCCGGGCGCTTCTCGTCTTTGGCAACAAGTAACAGGTAACAAGCAACAAGGACTGATCGAAGCTGCCTGTTACTTGCTACTTGTTACCTGTTACTCTCCCTGCAGGGAGATCCGTATGCTGGTCCTCGGGCTGAGAACCTGGGCGCCGCCCCAGATCGCCGTCGTCGAGATGGAAGGAACCATCGGCCCGCGCCTGCGGGCGCCCGACTACGTCAAGCTCCTGCGCGAGATCGGCGAGAGCCCGCGCGTCCGCGCCGTCGTCCTCGACGTCGACTCGCCCGGCGGCTCCGCCACGGCCTCGAACTACCTCTACCTGAGCGTGCGCTCCCTGGCCCAGCGCAAGCCGGTGATCGCCTTCATCCGCGGCGTCGGCGCCTCCGGTGCCTACCTGCTCGCCTGCCCGGCGACGCGCATCGTCGCCATCCCCAGCGCCATCGTCGGCTCCATCGGCGTCATCGCCATGCACCCGCTGCTCTACGAGGCGATGGACCGCCTGGGCCTGCGCATGACCGTGACCAAATCGGACCGGCTGAAGGACATGGGCAGCATGTTCCGCGAGCCGACGGAGGAGGAGCGCAAGAAGGAGCAGGCCCTGGTGGACGACCTGCACGACCAGTTCTTGGAAGCGGTGGCGCAGGGCCGCGGCCT
>DATBWN010000148.1:0-3000 GCA_036514755.1 Dehalococcoidia bacterium
TCGACGGTCGGGTCTGCCGTGAGGCCGCAGGTCGACAGGCCCTGGCCACGACTGTCGTAGCCGATGACGCGAAAGTGCTCAGCGACGCCCTGCAGCCAGGCGCCGGGGGCCTGCCAGCGCAGGAGGACGTGGTTGTGGTGGAACGGCGCCTCGATGACAGGCATGCCTTCGCCCGCCGCCGCCCAGGCGATCTTGAAGCCATCAGGAGTGGTGACGTACTGGACCGCTGGCTGCTCCATCGCAGGCGCTATTCTACATGCTTCTGTCAAGGGTTACTATCCCCTGAACAGGGCGCGGATGCCGGCCTCGGGCTGACCGCTGAGGGCGAAAGGCTTATGATCGCGCCGATGATCATCGCCGTTGTCGGCGGGGAGGAAGCGCCTCCCTATCCAACCGGAGGTCGCACGCGATCAGGGCGTGACGATGAGGTCTCCGACCATGTCGGCGTGAATGCTGCAGAAGAACGTGTATCTGCCCGGCGCCTGGGCCGTGAAGCTGACGCTGGTGGTACACGGTCCTGAACAGGCCTCGCTGTGACCGACGCCCGGCAGGCTTACGCCGATGTCGTGCAGGACTGAGAGGTCATCGTTCTCGAGGACGAGGGTCGCGGAGACGCCGGCCGGAAAGCTCAGCGTCCGCTCGGAGAAGGCCAGGTTGAGGGCGCGCAACCTAACCGCGATCGGTCCGGCTGGGCGCGTCGGCTCATTGCCGCGAGGCGCCGCGGTCGGTCGAGGCTGGGCCGGCTCGCTCGTCGCGATGACACTGGGCGTCGCGGTGGCGGCAGGTGTCGGAGTGGGAGGCGGGAGAGTTGCCGCCGCCTCGGGAGCTGCAGGCCTCGTAGAGACGGGAACTGGAGACGAGGCCTCTGGTTGGTCGGACGCGCAGGCGAGCAGCAGGACGGAAGCCGCGATCCAGATGAATCGATGCATGTAGGAACTCCTGGCTGGTGAGGGAGCCTCTCGACCCCCTCACCAGCTCCCGCCCTCGGATTCAGGAAGTGCGCCTTACTCTTATGAGGACGGTTGCGAGCCCGAACGCCAGTATCGCGATGCCGTATCCGAGGATGCCCGTGCCGCCGGTCGGCGAGGCCAGGCCGGCGTCGCCGGTGCTAGGCGCGGCAAGCGCGGGTGCCGCGGCCGCGCCGGGAAGCACCAGTTGGCCGCGGGCGAAGCCGCTGGGGTTCGCTTTGGAGTGGATGTTGACGTAGAGGTTGCCTGCCCTGAGGTCGGCGACGTCTGCTTCCGTCAGCGTGATGCTGCCGGAGATGACGTCGAACCCAGAGGTAGCCAGGGTGTATACGGGCGGACCGGCCGTACCTGCGGGCGCGCGGTGGATGTGCGAGGCCGTCACCTCACCAGACGATAGCCCCCTCATCCACACGACGTACGTCAGCTCCCGCGTGACGTCGTTGAAAGTAAAGCGGGCGAGGCCACTCCCTGGCCCCGAAGCGGCCGGCACCTCGTTAGCGCCCACCATCGCGACCTCGAACGTCCCGATGGCGGCCTCCACCCGCTCCCCGGCCGCGCCGCTCGCGGCAAGCAGCACAACGGCCAGGAGCAGACTCGCGAGTGACCAGCGTCCATGTCTTAAGAAGATGCTCATGAATGTTCTCCTCCTCTAGCTTCTTGCAAATCGAGGCGGTCTTGTTCGTCCCGCTCCCTATTCGGAGCCCGGCCCGGTGACGCGCCGGCCACCATCTGAACAAGGCAACGATGGTCGGCTTCGTCACGGGGCGGGCCCCCGTCCGGAGACTGGGAACACCGCGTCATGAAGGTAAGGTCGGAGGTCAGGCGGCGTCGTGCGAGGAAACGCGCAAAGTTAGAAACGAATCGGACTGGTTTCCTGCGCGGCCGCTGGGTGGAAACACCCAGCGGCGATTCTAGGCGCCGCTCAGTTGATCGCGGGCGTAGCCGACGGCTTCGGCGCGGTTGCGGACGTCGAGCTTGGCGTATACATCCGCCACGTGGCGCTCGACAGTGCGCTCGCTGAGGACGAGGGCGTCGGCGATCTCGCGGTTCGTCCTGCCCCCGGCGATGAGCTGCAGCACCTCCAGCTGGCGGGGCGAGAGGCTCTCGCGCACGGGCCCCGGCGTCACGTCCGCCCCGGCTGCTCCTGCGCGCCCCGGAAGGTCGGCGAGAAAGGCTTCCAGCGCCTTGAGGCACTGCATCGGCTCCGGCTCCAGCTCTCCATCGACGAAGACAAGGTGGGAGCGTTCGATCCGGCCGGCGAGCTTCGCCGCCTCGTCGGAGCTGAGCCAGCGCTGCTGGAGAGCGTGCAGCACCAGGGTCGGAACGCGAAGCGACGGCAGCACATCACCGATCTCAGACGCGGCGAAGGCCCGAATCCGGTTGAGGTAGTCGTCCTGCGTATCCGCCTCGCTGAAGAAGTCTAGCGCGCGCAGCCGCAACTCGGCGTCGAATCTCTTCGGCAGCTCCATCTCCAGAAAGAGCTCCCAGTTCTCCTCCGCGACCTTCCACATCGCTGACAGCGGCCAGGCGGAGAACGACACGCTGGAGCAGAAGAGCACCAGGGCATGAACGCGCTCCGGATGGCTGGCGGCGTAGCGGACGGCGACATGCCCGAAGCCGCCGTAGCCAGCGAGGATGAAGCGGTCCAGCTGCGTTCGCTCCAGCACCGCCTCGAGGTCGCGGTCGAAGTCCCGCGTGGAGAGCGGCGCTGAGAGACGACGTTCCGCAAGTCCCTGGCCCCGGCTGTCGTAGTGGATCAGGCGGAAGCGCTGCGCCAGGTTGTGCAGGTAGTAGTCTGTTGCCGTCCACCTGCGTTGCACGTGGTTGTGATGGAAGGGCATGAGGACGAACGGGAAGCCCTGGCCAGCTTCGCAGTAGGCGATGCTGTAGCCATCGCTCGTCGTGACGTGCTGGACAGGCGGCGGCTCCATCGTGGCCGCTATTCTACATGTTTCGGTCAAGGGTTAGCAACGCCTTATCAGGCGGACGCCGGCCTCGGGCTGACCGCTGAGAGCGAAAGGCTTATGATCGC
>DATBWN010000149.1:0-6972 GCA_036514755.1 Dehalococcoidia bacterium
ATACTCTAGGTCATTCGGCCCTTGACGCGTCAATGGCCATTCTCGTCAACATCTGAAAAGAACAGCACTTGGAGCGAGTATCACGGGCACGTAGGATGGGGCGAACATGCCTCGGCGCGTCGCCAGGCCAGCCTTTCCGGACACGCCGGGCGCGTGGCTCGCCAACTACCGCTATCGCCAGCGGGGCGAGAGCGGCCAGCCGCCCTCGGCCGAGCAGGTCGGCGCCCTCCTCGGCGTCTCCGGCCCGACGCTGCGACGCTGGGAGACGGGCAGGGCAAGGCCGAGCGGCGCCGACCTTCGGCGCTTCGGCGAGGTGTGCGGCCTCATGCCCATCGAGACCGAGTTCCTCCGCCGCGCCTTCTTGGGCCAGCAGCGAGAAGAGGCGCCGGACGAGGCGACGTTCCGCGCCGCCGCCAGCGAGCTGCTGAGCACGGACTTCCCGGCATACATCCTGGACACCTTCTTCTTCGCCCGCGCCTGGAATAGCTACGCGGACGCGCTCTTCGACGTGCCGACCGACCCGCAGGTCCATGTCCTCTCCTCGCTGTTGCGAGCGGTCGTCCAAGGCAGAGCGACGCCAGAATGGGAGCGGCGGATCCAGCGCCGGCTGCGCGACTTCTGGCTCTCGACCGCCAGCCTCTGCGGCTCGGAACCTTACAAGCGAGTGCTCGCCAGTCTCTGCGCCGAGCCGGGCTTCGAGGAACGTTGGTGCAGGCTCGCCCTGGAGCCAGGCGATCTCGTAGGGCAGGTGATCAGGGCGCCATACGACATCAACACGGAGCGCTTCGGCGCGTTCCGCGTCTTTCCGGCGAGGATGGTGCTGCCGCCAATCTACGAGCTGCGCGAGTACGTGCCCCTCGACGCGAAGGCGCGTAGACGGCTGGAGACGTTCCGAGAGCTGCGGTCGCCGGCCGTCGGGTTCAGCGCGTACGTGCACTGGGCCGTCGACCCGCGCCTCAGCCCTGAGTAATGACCCGAAGGGCACCGGACCGCCCGTTGCTGCTGGGCTACACCTCGACGACGATGGCGCCGACCGGGCAGGCCTTGACGCAGCGCCCGCAGCGGATGCAGGCCTCGCTGTCGATGGCGTAAGAGATGACCTCTCCAAAGTGGGCCGCGGGACGGAGGGCGCCCGTCGCTTCGTCCAGCGCTGCTTTGAAGATGCAGCTCACGGGGCACACCTCGACGCAGGCGTGGCAGATCGTGCAGTCCTCGATGACGATGGACGGCAGGAGGCCGCAGTACAGGCAGCGCAGCCCTTCTATCAGCGCCGCCTCGCGGCTGAGCGTGGCCTCGACCTCTACGTCGAGTTCGAGGCGCTGGCCGGCGCCGTCAGGCTGGCTGCCGTTCGCCACCGGACCGGCCGGCTTCGGAACCACCTCCAGCGACCAGGCTTCCGCCTGTGGCGAGGAGCCGGCGTCGCTTCCACGCAGGAAGGCGTCGATGGCCACCGCCGCCGCCTGGCCGGCGCGCACCGCTTCGATGATCGTCGTCGGTCCGGAGACGAAGTCGCCGCCGGCGAAGAGACCTGGGAGCGACGTCATCAGCGTCTTCGCGTCGACCCGGCGGAGCAACCCCTGGCGGGCGACGTCCACGTCGCCCGGGTCGGGCTCCTGGCCGACGGCGAGGATGACCATGTCGGCCGGGAAGCGGAACTCGCTGCCCGGGATCGGCACCGGCCGCGGACGGCCGGAAGCGTCGGGCTCGCCCAGCTGATTGCGGACGCAGATCACGGCCGCGACGCGGCCGGCGCCGTCATCGACGATCTCGGCCGGCGAGACGAGATACTCGATGTGCACGCCTTCCTTGAGGGTGGCCCTCAGCTCATCCTCGTGCACCTCGGTCTCGCGCCGCGTCCGCCGGTAGAGGACGGTGACGCGCTCGGCGCCGAGGCGTAGGGCCGTGCGAGCGGCGTCCATGGCCGTGTAGCCGCCACCGATGACGGCAACGTGGCGTCCGGTGTCGGGTTCTCGCCCCAGGTTCGCTTCCTCCAGGTAGGCCAGTGCCTGCACGATGCCGCGCAGGTGGGCGCCGGGCGCCGCGAGGGCGTTCGGCCGCATCGCCCCTGTTGCGAGAAATACGGCGTCGTTCTCCTGTCGCAGCTCGTCCAGGGAGACGTCGCGGCCGACGCGCACGCCTAGCTTGACGCTGACGCCAAGCGCCTCGATGCCGCGGACGTCCTGCCGGATGGCGCTCCAGGGCAGGCGGAAGCGGGGCACGCCGAGGGCGGCGGTGCCGCCCGGCTCCGGGGCCGCCTCGTAGATGGTGACGGCGTGGCCGCGGCGGGCGAGATCGTGGGCGGCGGCGAGGCCGGCCGGCCCGGCGCCGACGACGGCCACGCTCCGTCCGCTGGCCGCGGGACGGGAGCCGCCATCCGGGCGCGACTCGAAGGCGTCGGTGAGGAAGCGCTTGAGCTGACGGATCGCCACCGGGCGGTCGAACTCACCCCTGGTGCAGACGTCCTCGCAGGGGGCGCTGCAGGCTCGGCCGCAGATCGCCGCCAGCGGGTTGGGCTCGCGGGCGGCGCGGTAGGCCTCGGCGAGGCGGCCCTGCCCGACGAGGGTTACGTAGCTGCGGGCGTCGGTGTGGATGGGGCAGGCGGCCTGGCACGGCGCCGGGTAGACGCTCCGCCAGACGGCCAGCTGCTCGCGCGCTCTCAGCTTTGGCATTTCCTTGCTCTCGCTCCTCTCGGTCGCGGCGTCGGGCGTCCGCGCCGGGCGTAATGAGATTTGTTATCCCATCGCTAAGCTTCCTTGGACAAGGGTCGAATGGCCCATTACGTCGCGTCCAAAAGGCTGGCAGCCGCCGGCGTCTTCCGGCGCCGGCTCCGGAAGCGACCTAGCCGTCCGGCGCCGCCGCGTATCGCTCCCAGGAGACGAGCTGCGGCAGGTCGGGCAGAGCCCTGGGCCGCGGTTCGCCGGCCGGGAACCCGAGGCCCAGGACGACAGGCACGCTGAGGCCGGCCGGGATGCCGAGGACCTGACGCACGTAGTCCTGGCGTCGCTGGCTCTCGACGGGGTCGGCGGCCTGGTGCATCGCGCCCCACGCCGCGCCCAGGCCCGCGTCCGTCGCCGCCAGCCAGATCATGGTCGCAGCTACGCAACTGTCCTCGAGCCAGTAGCCCGTCGCCGAGGGGTCGATTACGACGGCGATTGCCGCCTGGGCGGAGGCGAGCCAGCCGCAGAAGCGGTGCGTCTCGCTGAGGCGGTCGAGGGTCTGCCTCTCCGTCACGAGCACGAAGCGCCAGGCGTTCTTGTTCGCGGCGGAGGGCGCCTTGCGCGCGGCCTCGACGAGACCGAGCAGCGTCTCCTTGGGTACGGGCGTGCTGGCGTAGGTCTGGATGCTGCGGCGGCTGGCGACGGCATCGAGAAGCTCCATTGGTTACCTCCACTTCCGACGCGCAGAGGAGCCCTCGGCGACGCGATGGCGCGGCCTGGCGCGGCGCGGGCGGGGTCTGCTGAGACTCCTTATCCCATCACGACGCATCGCGCCGCAAGGGTCGAACGGCCTATAGCGTCTCGGCTCTGGCCGGCTACGCCGCCGAGCGCGGCTGACCTCGGTGCGCGCCGCCCTAGGGGTAGCTCTTGTCTGCCGCCGTCGTAATGCCGCCCTGGCCGAGGGGCTGGTAGATGTACTTCGTGAAGACGTTGGCGATGAACGTTGCCTTCCCGTTTTGCCACCACAGCCACCAGGCCGTCATGACCTTGCTGTAGCTCCCCGAGTAGCCGCCGGGCGTGCCCCACTTGTCCGCTTTGTACAACACCAGCGGGATCGTAACCGACTCCCCCGCCTCCAGGCAGGGCAGGCTCACGGTCTCGCTCAGGTAGAGCTGGGTTTGATCGCCCGCCTTGAGCTTCGGCTCGTACTTGCCCAGCGAGGCGTTGAAGCCCTCCAGCTGCTGCTTGATTGCCGGGTCCTGAAAGTCGTTCGTCACGGTGGACGTCAGCCCCAGCTTGAGGTCCGGCGTGCAGGTGAAGGGCACAGAGCCGTCCCGCGTCACCTTGACCGCCACCTTCGGCGGCTTCCAGCCGTCCGGCGTGACCGGCACGCCCTCCGGCAGCCAGTCAACGGAGTCGGCATAGGCCTTCTGCATCTCGACGATGCCCTGCTTGATGGCGTCCTTCACCAGATCCTTCGGGTCTTTGCCGGCCAGCTTGGCCGCCTCGACGGCCGCAGGCGGCAGCTGCGCCACTGCCTGCTCCGCCAGGTAGTCGATGCCCTGGTTCATGAGCTGGTCCAGGTTCGGGATGCTGGGTGGGATCCCCGCCGCCAGCAGCGCCGTGTCCACGCCGGCGGTCACCGCCGTCTTCAGACAGGAGTCGTCGCAGAGGGAGTCAGGAATGAAGGGCCCCAGCGTGCTCACGGCGAGGTTTACGGCGAACGCCTTCGCGTCTGCGTAGGCCTCCGCCACCCAGGCGAGGGCGTCCTCCAGCGCCGAGAAGCCCGCCTCCAGGCAGGCGACCGGGGCGTCCCAGTCGCAGGACTCCGGCGGGTCGGGCGGGCAGAGGATATCGCCCTCGGAGTACTGGTGGTTGTAGGTGCCGACGAACTGAGCGTGGCTCGGCGTCGTCGGCGCGTGGTAGTGGTTACCGAGGTAGAAGCCGACGCCGCCACCCGTCGCGATAAAGCAGGCCTCGCTCTTCTTGGGCGGCAGCAGCGGGTCGTACTCGATGACCTCGACGATGAACGGCTTCGGCTTCGGCGTCGGCGTGCCGCACGTTTCCGGTCCGATGAGCATCTGGCCGGGCGGGCAGGTGTAGATCTTGATGTCGCTGCCGGGACCCTTCTCCCCCGTCCAGGTCAGCACCACCGTGTTCGAGGGCCCGCCCGCCAGCTCGCCGCCCTCCGTGAGCGGGACGAGGCGGAAGTAATAGTTCAGCGGTGTGGGCAAGACGAAATCTTTGTCAACCAGGGCGGCGCCGACGCCCCCGCCGGCGATTTGCGGCTCGCCCAGCTTCACCGCTTCGTCCTTCTTCGCGCCGCCGCCTAGGCCCAGCAGGTCGACGACGGCGTCATAGGCGCCCTTCGCGCCCTTGCCGGCCTGCTCGAAGGGCCAGACGACGACATCGAAGCCTTTCTCGATAATCGACTTCTTTTGCGGCGGCTCGGACGACGCCAGCTGCTTCAGCGGTATCGAGAATTGGCAGTTGAGGCAGGTCACGTCCCACTTCGCCAGCATCCACTGCGGCTCCAGCAGATCGGCCTCCGCCGGGAAGGGCGCGTATCCCACCTGCAGGACCGCCTTCTTCGCGGCGGTCAGCTCCGTCTGCCAGCGGAACTTGTGGCTAAGCTTGCTCAGGACGCCGTAGAGTCCTTCTTCGCTCGTATCCCAGCAGGCGAGCACGTTTTCCCCCGAGGAGACCTTCTCGCAGTCCGGCGTGTCGCCGATCGAATCCCAGATCCACAGCTGCGTCTTGCCACCGAGCAGGGTGTTGATCTCCAGGTCTTTGCCGCTCAGCCAGTAGCCCGGCCCGTCGTCCGTCGCGGGCTCGCAGTCGGGGTCGTTGATCTTTGGCGTGACCTGAAAGAGGTTCCCTGGCTCCACCTCCGGCGTCGGGAAGCTGAACATCCCCGGCTTGCCAGGGACAGGCGCGGCCGGCATCATCATCGGCGCCGCGCCTGCGAGCGTCAGGGACAGCATCTCGACCTCGACCGTGTCGGCGTCCGGGTCGCAGCCCTGGATGGTCAGCGTCGCCGTGTTCGCGCCGCCGCCTGAGACCGGGGGCGGCGCGACGCCCGCGGGTGGCGTCGGCGTCGGCGTGGGCGTCGATGTTGGCTGGCCGGCGGGCGCGGGTGTCGGCGTCGAGGTCGGCGCGACGGGGGTCGGCGTGGGCGTCGCGGCGGCGGTAGGGGTAGGCGTTGGGGAAGGTGCCGGCGTTGGGGTTGACGTCGCGGTCGGCGTAGGCGTCGGCGCGTTGAACCTGAACGTGGCGCTCGCCTGGATATAGATGGGCGGGCCGATG
The DNA here is from genome assembly GCA_036514755.1 of Dehalococcoidia bacterium. Classification (GTDB taxonomy): domain Bacteria; phylum Chloroflexota; class Dehalococcoidia; order DSTF01; family WHTK01; genus WHTK01. Next base: position 5,964 of record DATBWN010000149.1, read on the forward strand.
CCGGGGCAGGCATTGTCAGCCCGAACGGTGATCTCTCGGCTCTGACCGGCGTTGCCGGTGACCGTGAAGCTGCCAGTCAGATCGCCGGTCCGGCCGAAGACCGTGGCGGAGCCGGTGACGCCGGCCCCAGTCACAGATGCGGATCCGGCAGGCACGACACCGTAGCTGCACTGCCAGCCGCCGCCGCTCAGCGTCCCGCGCACCGAAGGCGCGTCACCAGAAGAGGGGTTGAGGCTGACACTTGCGGCGAGGACGGGAGGAGGAAGCGCCAGGTCGGCCGCCAGGGCGGCGACAACGACGAGGAGAAGCAACAGGCCTCGGCGAGGCGTCATCGGTCTCGCGCCGACCCTTCCCGACGGTGACCCTTCCGAGCGCCGTCCCAGCTGTCAGACTGTCAAACGATACGCAGGGTCAGACGCGCCGACCGCAATCATCGCGCCGCAAGGGCATGGTGTCAAAGCCGGCAGCGGGGCCACTCGGCCTCTGTTTGGGGCCATTCGGCCTGTTCACGGTGCCGCATCGCTAACCGAAGTAAGGGCCCTGACCGGACGGCCTCGGGCAAACCCTGATTGCGGCGATCGACAAGAGGTGCAAGATGGCCCTGAGAGGTGAACCATGGCACACGAGTCTTCGGTGCAACGAAGGGCTCCTTTGCGCGCCGTCCAGGCCGGCGAAGGCCGGAGGGCCGCCTGATGTGCTGCCGCACCCTCGTCCAGCCCCTCGACGTCCAGCTCGCCGTGCTGACGCTGACCATCGGCCGCTTCCAGCCCGTCTACTGGCTGCCCAACCAGCCAAACTACGCGGTCCGCTGGGAGCGCCAGGTGCCCGAGGAGGCGGCCGTAGTCACGGCCTCGCTCACCAGCGACTCGCTGGAGCTGAGCATCGCGCCGGCGATCAGCATCTTCGCCCATCACGCCGGCAAGCGCATAAGCGCCGGCATCTACTTCGAGATCGCCGCCAAGTACGCCGAGAAGGTCGGCGGCGTCATCCTCCAGAGAGCGACCGTCGA
>DATBWN010000150.1:0-2660 GCA_036514755.1 Dehalococcoidia bacterium
ATCGAGCCGGACGCCTAGCCGGCCCGGCTGGTCGAGGCCGCCCCGGCGCCGGCAGCCAGCGCTCCCCTTACCCCCAAGTACACACCGGCTAGCACCAGCAGCCCGCCCATCGCCTCGCCGAGGACCGCGGTCGTGCTCACGGCCGTCACGCTAACGGCTAGCACGGCGAGGGCGAAGGCCCTGCCCGGAGCCTGGCGAAGGGCCCTGCCCTGAGCGGAGTCGAAGCGGCGCGTCCGCATGCCGTGATGCTCCAGGCAGGCTAATCTCCTCCGAGCGGCGTAGATTGGGATAGGCTGCCAAGCGCGGGATGCCCTGCTAGAAAGGTCCGCCGATGCCTCGCGCCGTTCTCTTCCTCCTCGCGCCCTGCCTCCTCGCGGTCGCCCTCGTCGCCTGCGGCGACGACGAGGCGGAGCCAACGCCTGTGGCCACCATCGCTGCGCCGATAGCGACGGCGACGCCCCCGGGGCCGTCTGCCTCGCCGACGATCCCCAGAGGCTCGCTGCCGGTCCTGCGGCTGGAGCGCGCCTTTCCCGCGCTCGCCTTCGTCAACATGACGGGCCTGTACCAGGCCCCGGACGGCCGCTTCTTCGTCCTCGAACGAGAGGGCCGCATCCGCGTCTTCGACAGCCGTCAGGACGCGGCGCAAGCGTCCGTCTTCCTCGACATAACCGACCGCGTCAACTCCAGCGCCAGCGAGCTGGGCCTCCTTGGACTCGCCTTCGCGCCCGACTTCGGCCAGAGCGGCGTCTTCTTCGTCAACTACACGGCCGGCCCGCCGCTGCGCACCGTCGTCTCGCGCTTCACGGCGCCAGCGCCGCGCACGACGGCCGACAAGGCGAGCGAGTTCCCCATCCTCGAGGTCGGCCAGCCGTTCCCGAACCACAACGGCGGCCAGACCAGCTTCGGCCCGGACGGCTACCTCTACATCGGCTTCGGCGACGGCGGCGCCGGCCGCGACCCCATGGGCAACGGTCAGAACAAGGGCGCCCTCCTCGGCAAGCTCCTTCGCATCGACGTCTCCGACCGCGGCGGTGTCTCCTACAGCATCCCGGACGACAACCCGTTCGTCGGCCAGCCGGGGGTGATGGAGGAAATCTGGGCTCTGGGCCTGCGCAACCCCTGGCGCTTCTCCTGGGACAGCGAGACGGGCGCGCTCTGGCTGGCGGATGTCGGCCAGGACGCGCGGGAGGAGATCGACGTCATCGTCAAGGGCGGCAACTACGGCTGGAGCGTCATGGAGGGCAGCCAGTGCCTCAGCGGCACGAGTTGCGACCGGACCGGCCTCATCCTGCCCGTCTTCGACTACGCCAACGCCGGCAACGACTGCTCGATAACCGGCGGATTCATCTACCGCGGCCAGGCGATCGCGGCGCTGCGCGGCGCCTACGTCTACGCCGACTTCTGCAGCGGCCGCGTCTGGGCCCTGCGCTACGACGGCTCGCGCCTCACCGAGCAGGGCCTGCTGCTGGACAGCGACCTCCAGATCAGCTCCTTCGGCCAGGACTCCCAGGGCGAGCTCTACGCCCTTGCCTACGGCGCGGCGGGGGGTATCTTCAAGCTGGTGCCGTAGCCCGCGGCGCTCCTCGCGTTTCTCTATAATCGGCCTGGACTGGAGACTTGGGGGCATGTCTCGTGGAGTCGTCGTCATGGCTGTGACCGAGAACCAGGCGCAGCGCGAGACCGCTGCCGTATATGCGCTCTTCCGGGACATATTTCGCGGCGGCCTCGCTGGCCTGCTGGCAGGCATCCTAATCCTTGGCCTGGGATCGCGTGTCGTCATGCGGGTCGTGGCCTTGCTGAACCCGGAAGCGAAAGGGCTGATTACGGACAACGAGAACGTCGTGGGCGAGATCACCCTCGATGGCACTCTGGAGATCGTCATTTTCGTCGGCATCTTCGGCGGGCTGGCAGCCGGCGTCGTGTGGGTCATAGTCCGCGACTGGTTACCCGCTGGTCTGCGGCAGCGCATCGCCCTCGGCGGGCTGATAGCGGCGGCGACGGGTAGCTTCCTCGTCATCGAGTCGGACAACAAGGACTTCTTTGAGCTCGACCAAGCGGAGGCCAACATCGCGATGTTCGTCCTGCTCGTCGGGCTCACCGGCGGCGCCACCGCTCTCGGCGACGCCATGCTCGATCGGCGCTTGCCGTCTGGAAAGCTAAGCGGCATCGTCTACGGCGGCCTTGCCGCGCTCGGAGGGGTCTTTTCGTTGCCGGTCCTCGCCAACAGCTTCTTCTTCAAGGACTTCTGCGACTGCGAGCGCACGCCCTGGCTCGCCGGCGCGTTCCTCGTCTTAGCCGCGATCGCTACGGTCGCCGGCTGGTCCGGCCGGTTCACGGAGCTGCCGGCGCGCACGGGCCTAGCGCTGAGAGCCCTCGGCACGGGCGGCGTCGCCGGCGCAACGCTCTTGGGTGCTGTCTTCCTTGCCCGGGAGATCGACCGGATTCTCTAGCACCTACGCCGCGGCTCTGACGATCTGTGTCCGTCAGACGTCGTGACGTACTAGACCGGCGCATCCATTAGACGAGGCCTCGGTCGCGGGCGTAGACGGCGGCTTCCGTCCGGTTGGCGCAGCCCGTCTTGGCGAGGATGTTGCTGACGTGGTGCTGCACCGTGTTCAGGCTGATCACGAGCTCATCCGCGATCTGGGGGTTGCTCCTGC
>DATBWN010000151.1:0-4902 GCA_036514755.1 Dehalococcoidia bacterium
TCGCGCCTCTTCCGCCAGCTCGATCAGCTCGACGCCGACCAGATCGGCGGCCGCTCCGGCAGGCAGGTTCTCGACAGCGTCTTCGCGGGCGTTGCCGGCGAGGTCGCTGCCGACCACGCCGCCGAGGTGCGCGGCGCGACCCTGGACGAGCGCGTCGCGGAGGCGAGCCGCGCCCTGGAGCGCGAGGGCATCGTCGACGGCTGGCACAAGCTGGAAGGCGTCTACCAGATCGTCAACAACGAGTGCCCATACCTGCGCCTGGCCGAGATGAGCGAGGCCGCCTGCCGCTCGGACCGCCGCAGCATCGAGCTGCTGGTCGGCGCCCCGGTGGAGCAGACGCGCCGCATCGTCGATGGCGCCCCCGTCTGCGAGTACATCGTCCGGCCGCAGCCGGTCGCGCTGTTTGAGGAGGAGAGTACGCGGAGTGGGGGTACAGGGGGCGCAGCCCCCTGACGGGGAGCCTGAGGGGTGTCCCCTCAGTAGCCGTCCCCGCTACCGTGCGGAGCAGCGCGCAGCGATGCGCAGCTTCGAAGGGAGTAGAGGAGCCACGAAGGGAAGTATGAGCAAGAACGGGGCAGTCTTGAGAATCGAAGACCTGCACGTCGCCGTGGACGGCAAGGAGATCGTCAACGGCCTCTCCCTGGCCGTGCCCTCGGGCGAGGTGCACGCCATCATGGGGCCCAACGGCTCCGGCAAGAGCACGCTGGCCAACGCCCTCATGGGCCACCCCCGCTACCAGGTCGCCAGCGGCCGTGTCTACCTGAAGGGCGAGGACATAACCGAGCTGCCGCCGCAGGAGCGCGCCCGTCGCGGCCTCTTTCTCGCCATGCAGTACCCGACGGCCATCCCCGGCGTGACCATGGTCAACTTCCTCCGCGCCGCCCTGAAGGCCGTGCAGGGCCGCGACGTCCCCGTCCGCGAGTTCCGCCAGCGCCTGCAGGAGGCCCTCGCCCTCCTCAAGATGGACGAGTCCTTCGCCCGCCGCTACGTCAACGACGGCTTCTCCGGCGGCGAGAAGAAGCGCGCCGAGGTGCTCCAGATGAGCATCCTGCGGCCCACCATGGCCGTACTGGACGAGACGGACTCCGGCCTCGACATCGACGCGCTGCGCACCGTCGCCGAGGGCATCAACGCGCTGCGCGTGCCGGCGGCGGACTCAGGAGAGGCGGCCATGGGCGTTTTGCTTATCACCCACTACCAGCGCATCCTCAACTACGTGACGCCGGACCGCGTCCACGTCCTCTACAAGGGGCGCATCGTCCGCTCCGGCGGCAGCGAGCTCGCCTCCGAGCTGGAAGCGAAAGGCTACGATTGGATAACGGACGCCGTCGACGCGGAAGGCGACGGCGCGAACCCGTCGAAGGGTGGTGATGGAGAATGACGACGACTAAGAACGCGGGCGACATCGTCAGCGGCTACAAGTACGGCTGGCACGACCCCGAGTTCAAGCCGGTCAACGCCCCGCGCAAGGGCCTCGACCGCGAGGTAGTCACCCAGATATCGGAGCTGAAGGGCGAGCCGCAGTGGATGCGCGACTTCCGCCTGCGCGCCCTCGATATCTTCGAGTCTAAGCCGATGCCAACGGGCTTCTGGGGCGGCAGCATCGAGGGCTACCCGCTCGATTTCCAGGACATCTACTACTACGTCAAGCCGATGGAGGGGCAGGGCAAGACCTGGGAAGACGTCCCCGAGGAGATCAAGCGCACCTTCGACAAGCTGGGCATCCCGGAGGCGGAGCGCAAGTTCCTCGCCGGCGTCGGCGCCCAGTACGACTCCGAGGTCGTCTACCACAAGATCCGCGAGGACCTGGAGAAGCTGGGCGTCGTCTTCCTCGACATGGACGGCGGCCTGCGCGAGCACGAGGAGATCGTGCGGCAGTACTTCGGCACCATCGTACCGCCGGCGGACAACAAGTTCGCGGCGCTGAACTCGGCCGTCTGGTCCGGCGGTAGCTTCGTCTACGTGCCGGCGGGCGTGAAGGTCGACATCCCCCTCCAGGCTTACTTCCGGATCAACACGGAGAACATGGGCCAGTTCGAGCGCACGCTGATCATCGCCGAGCCGGGCTCCTACGTGCACTACGTCGAGGGCTGCACGGCGCCGACCTACAGCAACGACTCGCTGCACAGCGCCGTCGTCGAGATCATCGTCAAGAAGGGCGCCCGCGTGCGCTACACGACGATCCAGAACTGGTCTACCAACGTCTACAACCTCGTGACGAAGCGGGCGGCGGCCTATCAGGACGCCGTCATGGAGTGGGTGGACGGCAACCTCGGCTCCAAGCTCACGATGAAGTACCCCTCGGTCTTCCTCATGGAGCCCGGCGCTCACGGTGAGATTCTCTCGCTTGCGTTCGCGGGCCCGGGCCAGCACCAGGACGCCGGCGGTAAGGTCGTCCACGTCGCGCCGAACACGACCTCGACCATCGTCTCAAAGTCGATCAGCAAGGGCGGCGGCCGCACCAGCTACCGCGGCCTGCTGAAGGTCTACCCCGGCGCCAAGAACGTGAAATCGACCGTCCGCTGCGACGCGTTGCTGCTCGACGCCGACTCGCGCTCCGACACCTACCCGGTGATGGAGATCGACGAGGAGCAGGTGACGATCCAGCACGAAGCGACCGTGAGCAAGGTGGGCGAGGAGCAGCTCTTCTACCTGCAGAGCCGCGGCATCGACGAGACGGAGGCGACGAAGATGATCGTCAACGGCTTCGTCGAGCCGATCGTCAAGGAGCTGCCGATGGAGTACGCCATCGAGCTCAACCGCCTCATCGAGCTGCAGATGGAGGGTTCTGTCGGCTAACACGGCGTTTGTCACCCCGAGCGCAGCGAGGGGTCTAGCGAATCGCACAGACGCTACGCCTCCGCGGTTCACTAGATTCCTCGCGGAGCCTGTCCTGAGCAGAATCGAAGGGCTCGGAATGACAATGCGTACAGGGGGCGCAGCCCCGCCGGGGAGTGTGAGGGGTGTCTCCTCACTCATCCCTAATCAATCTGGCGGAGCAGACCAGTCCCCCGACGGGTCGGGGGACGCAGGATGCGAAGCCCGAGAGGGAACGAGTGACGACAAGGGCAGCAGCATCGACCATAACCGATAAGACCGTCCGCCAGCTCTCGAAGCGGGCGGGCGAGCCGGCGTGGCTCCTCCAGCGCCGCCTCGCCGCCTGGCGCGCCTACCGGGCGATGGCGATGCCCAACCCCCTCGAGGAGGAGTGGCGCCGCACCGACATCAGCAGCCTCGACCTGGACGCGGCGCTGGCGGCGACCGGGAACGGCACGTCGGAGCGGCACGCTGACAGCCTCCCGGCCGGTGTCACCTTCAGCGACCTCGCCACGGCGGCGCGGGGCCACGAGGCGCTGGTCAAAGAGCACTTGCACGGCTTGGCCCTGCCGACCGAGTGGAAGCTCGGTGCCTTGCAGGCGGCGCTCTGGCAGGGCGGCGCCCTCGTCCACGTCCCGCGCGGCGTCGAGGTGACGCTGCCGCTGCTCTACGCGATCAGCGCGTCCGGCGCGCCGCTCTTCCCTCACCTGCTCATCGTCGCGGAGGCGGGGAGCAGCGTCACCGTCGTCCAGGAGACGTACTCACCCGACACAGGGGGCCAGGCCCTGGTCTCCGGCGCGGTCGAGATCATCGCTGGCCCGGACGCGCGCGTCCGCTTCGTCGAGCTGCAGCGCTGGGGAAACAGCACCTACAACTTCTCCACGATTCGGGCGCGGCTCGAGCGCGGCGCCGAGCTGACGGCGGCCCTCGTCGGCCTCGGCTCGCGCCTGACGAAGACGCGGCTGGAGGTGAGCCTGGAGGGCGAGGGCGCCCGGGCCGAGCTCCTCGGCCTCTCCCTCGGCGACGGCGACCAGCACTTCGACTACGTGACGCTGCAGGACCACATCGCGCCGCGCACGACCAGCGACCTCCTCTTCAAGGCGGCGCTCGCCGGCCGCGCGAGCGAAGTCTGGCAGGGCACGGTGCGCATCGAGAAGGGCGCCGGCGGCAGCGACGCCAACCAGACGAGCCGCAACCTCCTCCTCAGCGAGCACGCAAAGGCGGCGCCCATCCCCGTCCTGGAGATCGAGGCGTACGACGTGCTGCGCTGCAGCCACGGCGCCACCGCCGGTCCGCTCGATGAGGAACAGCTCTTCTACCTCGAGTCGCGCGGCATCCCGCCGGCGGAGGCGGAGCGGCTCTTGGTCGAGGCCTTCTTCCGTCAGGTGCTCGACCGCATACCCGTCGAGCACGTGCGCGAGCGCGTCGAGGCGGCGCTAGCAGACAAGATCGAGGCGAGCAGCCCATGACCTACGAACGGGTCGCCGCCAGGTCAGACGTGCCGGCCGGCCGCGTGCGCGTCTTCGAGGTGGGCGAGCGCAGCATCGCCCTGGCCAACGTCGACGGCGCCTTCTTCGCCATCGACAACCTCTGCACGCACGACGGCGGCCCTCTGGGCGAGGGCACGCTCGCCGGCGACCAGGTGGAGTGTCCGCGCCACGGCGCGCGCTTCGACGTAAGGACGGGCGCCGTGCGCGCCCTGCCCGCCGTGCGCCCCGTCCGCACCTACCCCGTGCGCCTGGAGGGCGATGAGGTGAGCGTCGATGTGGGATGAGTCTGTCATTCTGAGCGCAGCGAAGAATCTCCCTCGAATCTTGGCTGCGGCGGCAGGAGATTCTTCGTCCTTCGGACTCAGAATGACAAATGCGCCCCAGCCTTCAGGCCGGTGTGTTGAGACCGCACCCCAGGCTGAAGCCTGGGGCATGCCTGGGATTGGAATCGATCATGCTTGACGTAGAAGCCGTCCGCAGGGACTTCCCCATCCTCCAGCGCCAGGTGCACGGCAAGCCGCTGGTCTACCTGGACAACGCCGCCACCAGCCAGAAGCCGCGCGTCGTCATCGACGCCCTCGTGCGCTACTACGAG
>DATBWN010000152.1:0-2627 GCA_036514755.1 Dehalococcoidia bacterium
TCCGAATCCGTCCCGCGCGACCAGTGGCGCGCCTCCAAGGTCATCTCCTACTGCAACTGGATTCAGGGCCTGGAGGGCAACATCGATACGTCCCACATCTCCTTCCTCCACAGCGGCTACGTGCCGTCACGGCCGCCGCGCTACCCGGAGGGCGACGAAACAGACCGGCCCGGCTACCCGTCGATGGCGATGCGCGGCTTCATCCATCGCACCGTCGGCGCGCCGGACCTGGAGGTCTACGACACCTGGTACGGCTTCCGCTACGCCGGCATCCGCAAGTCGCCCGCCGGCCTGCTCAACGTGCGCGTGAGCGACTTCATCATGCCGCTCTTCACCTACGTGCCGCAGCCTTACCTGCCCATCGGCGGCGACTCCTGCATCATGATGGTGCCCATCGACGACGAGGCCTACTGGCGCTGGAGCATCGACATGAAGCCCGCCATGCGCCAGGCTCAGCTGCCGCGCTGGGGGCACGAGGTGCCGGCCGTGGGGCCGCGCACGGCCGCCACGCCGACCTCGACGCCGCCCGGCCTGCAGCAGCGCACCCAGTTCGCCGAGAACGACTACCTCATCGACCGCGAGTTGCAACGCACGCGCAGCTACACAGGCATCGAGGGCATCCCCCAGCAAGACATGGCCGTGACCGAGAGCATGGGCCACATCTACGACCGGACGAGGGAGCACCTGGGCACGACCGACAAGGCGATCATCCGCATGCGCCGCATGCTCATCGAGGCGGCGAAGGACCTGGCCAGGGGCGTCGAGCCGGCAGCCCTCGATCCCAACCTGCCGTACGAGAAGATCCGCTCGGCGGAGCGCAACATCCTGCCGGCGGACGACTGGCGCATCCTGGGCACGGACGAAGACCCCATCGTCAAGGAGCTCCTGCCGGCCATCGCCGCGACCCGGTAATCAGGACGGTCAGCGCGAGCCAGTCGCCGCAGGTGACCGCGAAGCAATCTGGGTGGCATGCCGCCGGCGAAGAGCCCGAATTTGGGCCGTTCGTCCCTGCCGCCTATCGCCGCCCCGCCGTATACTAGCCGGCGCACCCCGACCCGTCGGGGGCGCCTTCCCACTCCGCCGCCAAGTCCTAGTCAAGGAGATGTCCAAATGAAGACGCGTGCGGCCATCTACGTCGAGCACGCCCAACCGCTGGTCATAGACGAGGTCGAGCTGCCCGAGCTGGGGCCGCTGGACGTCTACGTCAAGCATTTCGCGGCCGGTGTCTGCCACTCGCAGCTGCACCAGATCCACAACCCGCGCCAGAACAAGCCCGTCGTCCTCGGCCACGAGGCTACGGGCGTCATCGCCGGCGTCGGCAAGGAGGTCACCTACGTCAAGGAAGGCGACAAGGTGATCGTCGCCTGGATGCCGCGCGACCCGGCGGGGCCGCGGCCGCGCCAGCCCTCGTTCACCTACAAGGGACAGGAGGCGCAGTCCGGCGGCGGCAACACCAGCGCTTGGGCGGACATCACCTGCATCCACGAGCAGTTCGTCGTCAAGCTGGAGGACGGCGTCGACGTGGAGGCGACGTCGATCATCGGCTGCGCCGTGATGACCGGCGCCGGCGCCGCTATCAACACGGCCGGCGTCCGCGTCGGCGACTCCGTCGTCGTCTTCGGCGTCGGCGGCGTCGGCCTTTCGACCGTCGCGGCCTGCGCCAACGCCGGCTGCTACCCGATCATCGTCGTCGACCTGCGCGACGACAAGCTCGAGTTCGCCAAGCAGTTCGGCGCCACCCACTTCGTCAACGCGACGAAGGTGGAGCCGGCGCCGCCCGGGCCCTTCGGCCCTCAGGACCCCGTCGTCGCGAAGATCCGCGAGCTAACGGGCGGCCAGGGCGCCGACTTCTCCTTCGACGCCATCGGCGCCCAGAAGACGCTGGAGCAGTTCTGGCAGCCGACGCGCACGGGCGGGCCGGGGCGCAAGGGCGGCACGGCGGTGCTCATCGGCGTGCCCACGGGGCCTATCCCCTTCAGCTTCGGCGTGCGCAACCGCTACGTTACCGGCGACCTCGGCGGCGCCAGCTTCCCGGAGCGCGACTTCCCGATGTACGTACGCTGGTTCAAGGAGGGCAAGTTCCCCCTCGACAAGCTGGTGAGCCGCCGCTACAAGCTGGAGCAGATCAACGAGGCGCTGGCCGACCTGGAGCGCGGCGACATCGCCGGCCGGGCGATCGTCGTCTACTAGCGGGCACCGGCGGGTCGACAGCACCGCGGCGGCTTCGCGGCCTCGGCGCTCGCCGCTCGGCAAGCCGAGCCGCGCTAAGCTAAGCTATCGTCACCTCGTCGCGTTTTGACAGCCAGCTAGGAGGAGCGGACCATGGCGCGAAAGTACGGCGATCTGATAAAGCCCCTACCACAGTACGGCGACCTGATCAAAACCCTGCCGATGATGAAGCGAGAGGGAATGCCGGCGATGTTCGCCGCCGGCGCCCAGGAGATGAACGGCTTCGGCGTCCACATCATCTATGCCTTCTCCTTCGCCAACGGCCTGACGGGCAGGTCGACGAAGCCGCACGTCCACGACAACTTCGACGAGGCGATCTTCTGCCTCGGCTCCGACCCCAACGACGTCAGCGACCTGGGCGCGACCATCGAGGTCGCCATCGGCGCGGAGGGAGAGCA
>DATBWN010000153.1:0-10698 GCA_036514755.1 Dehalococcoidia bacterium
GAGAAGCTGATCAGGCGCGCAACCTCCGCTATGAACTCGAGGATGCCGACGAAGAAGTCGATCGGCCCGCGCAGGTTGACGAACTTGCTGGCGTAGCGCCAGAAGCCCAACGAGCTGATGCCCCACCACTCGACGAAGAAGGCGGAGACGAGAGCGAAGGAGAGCGGCGTCATCAGGTCGGTGTTGATGCCGCGCAGGTAGGGAGCGAGGATGCCGACGCGCTCGCCGCTCTTGACCTTCCCTTCCGTCGCCGCCTCGATGGCCGCCTCCCGGCACGCCTCCGCCTCATGCTCGTCCGCGAGCCCCTCACACGCCTTCGCGTCGATCTCGATGTTCGTCGGCTTCGGCAGGATGAGCGTCACGGCGCCCTCCTTGGCGACGACGGCGTGCTCGTGAAACTCGCGCTCCTCCGCGCCCAGAGGCTCGAAGATGCCGATCGTGTTGAACAGGGGCGTCAGCGAGAGCCAGTTCGCCAGCGTGATGTAGAGCAGGAACGTCGCGATCAACGGGAAGAAACGGCGGCCGTTCCTCTCGCCGGCGATGCCGGTGACGAAGTTGAGGATCAGCTCGATGATCGCCTCGAAGGCGTTGTAAAGGCCGCTCGGCAGCAGGGCGCGCTTTCGCACGGCGAGGAAGCAGATCAGCAAGAGCAGCGCCATCACCACCCACGCCGTGAACAGCGTGTTCGTGATCGCCACCGTCAGCGCCTCGTTGCTCGACTCGGCGATGGTGACGAGCTTCTCGCTCTTGATGTCGACGATGGCCTTCGGCGCCTTGAAAACGAAGATCGACAGGTAAAGAAGAAGGGCGAGGAAGGCAAGGCCTCCCGCGCCAATGACGATCAGCCGCGCCTTCACTCCCTCTTTCCTTCTCCTCGTCCGCGGTTGATCGCGTCCAGCACGTCCAATAGCTGATGCAGGCCGCCCCAGAGCGCCAGCACCAGCCCCAATCCCAGACCCAGCAGCGTGAACACCTTGCCCGTGTCCAGCGCCCTGTCCAGCTCCCGCCCGCCGATCGTCCCCAGCGCGATGCACAAGGCGATGTAAAAGCCGATGCCGACGAGCCTCGCGCTGGGCGGCAGGGCGTCCATCAGCGCGCCCCGAGCGCCGGAGTTCGTGACGAAGCGAACAATATCACACCCCTACCTATGGAGCAAAAGGTCACTAGCGTGACAGCATAGGGCTGCCGCCCTCGCGCCGGCACCAGGTTACGCTACTCGAAAGGCGTGTGCAGCCGCCTACTCGACGGCGAATGCGCGATGTCAGACCCTGTCAGGCGGGAGGCAGAGGGCGAAGCGGCTCTGCCGGGGGTGTGGGGGTGTCCCCCACCTCTCATCACTGAAAGCGGCGGAGCAGACCGAGAGGGATGCGCAGCCGACACGCCGCCGCTGCGCCGCCCGAGAAAGAAAGCGCCCCGTAGGGCGCTTCGCACCTGGCCGGAAGGCGCCGTCGCTTACTTCTTCTCGAAGTCATCCATGTCCAGGCTCTCGATGAAGTCCTTGAACGCGGACATCTTCTCCAACTCCTCCGGCCCGACGCGCGAGGTCGGCTCGCCGTGGCCGTGGCCGCCCGCGGCGCCCGCTAGCGCCTCCTCCGGCTCCCTGTCCAGCAGCACGCCGGCCCGGTCCAGCACCGACTCCTCGGCGTAGATCGGCGCGCCCACCCGCACCGCCAGGGCGATGGCGTCGCTCGTGCGGGAGTCGACCTCCACCACCTTGCCGCTCACGTCCAGGACGATGCGAGCGTAGAACGTGTCGTTGCTCAGGTCGTTCACGACGATGTAGGACACCTGGGCGCCTAGGGCGTCGATGATGTTGCGCAGCAGGTCGTGCGTCTGTGGCCGCGGCGGCGTCACGTCGCTCAGCCGCATCGCGATCGCCTCCGCCTCGGACTGGCCGATCCAGATCAGGAGGTAGCGGTCAGCCTCCTTCTCCTTGAGGATCACGACCTTGTTGTAGTTCTGGATGCTGACGCGGACGAACTCGACGGTCATCTCGATCATCTCTTCGTGCCACCTCCTCGTCCCTGCCTACCGGCAGGCAGGCGTCAGCTAGCGATTCCAGTCTAAGGTTCGGCCAATTGGGGTGTCAATCTGAAGTGGCTCTCCTCAACCCTCCGAGCCCGCCGTCGCCGGCACGACGCGGCTGCTGCGCGCCTGCGACCAGGCCGCCGCCAGGAGCGCGCCGACGCCGGCGCTGATGAGCACCGGCTCCACGCCCACCGCGTCCGCCAGCAGCCCCGCCAGCACCACCGGCCCGATGGCGACCAGGTTCGTCATCACCGCCTGAGCCGCGAATACGCGGCCCTGCATCTCCAGCGGGACACGCTCATTCAGCAGGACGCGGCCCATCGTCAGCACCACGGTCAGCGAGAAGCCGTACACGCCCGCCAGTAGCATCGTTACGATGATGCGCGCCGCCTGCTCGCCCAGGCGCTCGTCGCCGAACGCCCCCAGCGGGTCCAGCGACCGCAGCAGGTCGGCGCCGCCGGCCACCAGCCCCAGCGCGATGAGCGACGCCGCCATCAGCACGTAGGCGGCGCTTATCGCCACCAGCCGGTTCAGCCGCGCCGCCAGGAACTCGACGCTGCGCAGTCCCAGAAAGACGGCGATGCCCACCGGCGCCAGCACGAAGACGAGATTCTCCGGCGCCACACCCAGCACCTCGATCGAGAACTTGGGCAGCATCGTCACGACGATGAGCGTCTGCGTGCTCGTCACCACCAGCAGGACGAAAGCGAGGAACGCCACGGAATCGCGGTTGAGCCGCAGCCACGCCGACGCGAACTCCCGGCGCACCGTGCGCAGCGACACGCCCCGCCCGTCCTCCGACGACGTGAAGTGGAACTGGGGGATGATCGTCGTCAGCACCGCCCCGAGGCAGAACAGGCCGGCCGCGAGCAGGAGAAGGAAGTCGTCCGCGCCCGTCTTGAGGCTTATCGGCGCCAGGACAAGCAGGCCCAGCACCTGGCTCATCAGCGTGCCCAGCTGCATGAACGAGTTCGCAGCCACCAGCCGCCGCGAATGCACCACGTGCGGCACGATCGCCGACTCCGCCGGCCCGGCGAACTGGCCGAGGACGCCGAACCCCAGCGCTATCGCGTACAGAGAGGGCAGGCTGTCCTTCGCGCTCACGAGCAGCAAGACAAGCGCTGCCCGCAGCAAGTTCGCGCCGCAGAGGATCAGCCCCCGCGGCAACCGGTCGACGGCCACGCCCGAGATCGCGCCGAGGAGCGCCGAGGGGACGATGAGCGTCAGCAGCAGCAACCCCGTCGCGATCGCCGAATCGGAGTGGCGCACCGTGAAGACCAGGAACGAGTAGGAGAGGGCGTTCACGGCCGTGTGGCTGGCCAGGCGCATCAGCCAGAAGCGCCGGAAAGAGTCGTCCTCCAGCAGCTCCACCCACTGCTCGAGGAGGAGACGGTTGCCCCGCGAAACCGTCGCCTCTGCCATCTAAGCTGCGCTCCGTCGAACCATCTAGGCGCCGCCCTGCTCGGTCGGCGCCGCTGCTCGCGACACGAACGCTTTCAGGCGCTTCTCCAGCGTCGGCCGCTCCAGCAGCAGCCTTCGGCCGCAGGTCAGGCAGCGCAGGCCGATGTCCGCGCCCAGGCGCGTCACCTCCCAGTCGGACCCGCCGCAGGGGTGGGCCTTGCGCAGCCGCAGGACGTCGCCGAGGTTCAACTCGAGGACCGTGCTAGGCCTCCGCCGGGACTTCTGATTCCTCCCGATAGCGGTTGATCAGGTCGCGCAGGTGCAGCGCCGCCGCGCGCGCCCCGAGGGCGTACTCGGCGTCCTGCGAGGCGTAGAGCACCGAGCGCGAGGCGGAGATGATAACGCCTCCGCCCGCCGCGTCGAGGCCCGCCCGCACCGCGTCGCGCAGGCTCCCCGCCTGCACGCCGACGCCCGGCACGAGGATCGGCATCTCAGGGCAGAGCGCCCGCGCCTCCGCCAGCTGCGCCGGGTACGTCGCTCCGACGACGAGGCCGACGTTGCCGGCGCGGTTCCACTCCCGCGCCTTCAGCGCCACGACCTGCCACAGCGGCCGCCGCTCGCCTTCGTGCTCGACGACGATGTCCTGGAAGTCGCCCGCGCTCGGGTTCGAAGACCGGCACCAGACGAAGACGCCGCGGTCCGCGTACTCCAGGAAGGGCTCGACGGCGTCCTCGCCGCCGTAAGGGTTGACCGTCATCGCGTCGCAGCCCAGCACCTCGAAGACGGCGCGGGCGTAGGCCGCCGCCGTGTTGCCGATGTCGCCCCGCTTGCCGTCGGCGATGACCGGGACGTGCGCCGGCACCGCCGCCAGCGTGCGCCGCAGCGCCGCCCAGCCCGCCTCGCCCAGCGCCTCGTAGAAGGCCAGGTTTGGCTTGTAGGCGCAGACGAGGTCGGCCGTCGCCTCGATGATCGCCTCGTTGAACTCGCCCACGTCGGCGATGGGCATCAGCGCCGGGTCCGGGTCGAGGCCGACGCAGAGCAGGCTGTTGCTGCGCTCCGCGGCGGCCTTGAGCTTGGCGACGAACGTCCCGTTCACGCCGCCATTGTAGCCGACGCCGAAGGGCTTGAACCCGTTCGCCCTGAGCTCGCCTGCCCTGAGCGAAGTCGAAGGGCCGAAGGGCGCGGATGCTACCTCAACGCCGCGTTCAGCCGTTCGACGCGCGCCTCAATCGCCGCCGCCTCCTCGCCCGTCGCCGGCCGCGGCCGATTCTCATCCGGGTCGATGCGCACCGGCCGGCAAGACACGCTCTCGACGCCGGCGCGCGTCAGCTCGAAGCGCAGGACGCACGTCTGGAATGGCCGCTCGCCCAGCGTCGCCAGGTCGTCGCGGTCCAGGTCGAAGACGAAGTTGCCCAGCCCGTAGACGATGACGCCCTGTCCGTGGCGCTCCCAGCCCTGGAAGACGTGCGCGTGACTGCCGAGGACGAGGACCGCGCCCGCGTCGACTGCGGCGCGCGCCAGCGCCCGCTGCGTCTCGCTCGGCGCGTCCTGGTACTCGACGCCGGCGTGCAGCGAGACGATGACCAGGTCCGCCTCCCGCTTCGCCGCCGTCACGTCCGCGCCGATCTTGGCCGCGTCTCCCCACGCCACGCCCGGCGAGGCCTCGCCCGCCGGCGTCGACTCGCTCACAGCGCTAAAAGAGAGGAAAGCCAGCCGGAGACCGCTGGCCGTCAGCAGCGCTGGGCGTCGCGCCGCCGCGTCGTTCGCGCCGGCGCCGCTGTAGCGCACGCCGGCCGCCTCCAGCGCCGCCAGCGTGTCCGCCAACCCCTCGACGCCGAAGTCCAGCGTGTGGTTGTTCCCCAGCGCCACGAGGTCGATGCCGGCCTCCGCCAGCCCGCGCGCGTGCCGCGGCGGCGTCCGGAAGGTGTACAGCTTGTCGACGGCCTCGCCGCGCTCCGTGAACGTCCCCTCCAGGTTCGCCACCATCACGTCCGCGTCCGCCAGCAGCTCTCGCACCGCTTCGAAGGGGTAACCCGACCCGTGCTCGTCCATCAGCGTCACGATGTCGCGCGCCAGCATCAGGTCGCCGACGGCGTTCAGCGTCAGCCGCCCCTCCACGTCCGGCGTCGCCGTCGCCGCCGCAACCAAAGCCGGCTCGCCCGAGGGCTCAACGGCGGGCGCCTGCGGGTCCGCCACGCAGGCGATGAGGAGGGCAGCTGCGCTGCCTAGCAAACCGGCGGCTCTAAAGGTCATGCACGGGACTCAGCGAAGCTGCGGGATTCATCCCGCACGGCTCTAAACCGCGGCAGCGCTATGCCGCCACGCTAGTGTCCCAGCTCCCGCAGCCGCGCCTCGATGCCCGCCAGGCGCGCCTGGGCCGCCGTCAGCCGCTCCCGCGTCTCCGCCACCACGCTCGCCGGCGCCCGCGACGTGAAGCCCTCCTTCGAGAGCGTCCGCTCCAACCCCTCGACCTGACGCCGCGCCTCGTCGCGCTGGGCCGCCAGCTTGGCGCGCTCGGCGGCCACGTCGAACAGGCCGGCCAGCGGCAGCACGACGGTCGCGCCGTCCAGGATCGCCGTCGCCACCGCCTCGCTGGGCGCGGCGCCGCGGTTGAAGACGATGCGCAGCGGCCGCACCCGCGCCAGCCGCTCGATGACGGCCGCGTGCTTCATCAGCCCCGTGTCGGCGACGACGTAGGCGTCCAGCCAGCGCCCGGCGTCGATGCCCCGCTCCCGCCTCAGGTTGCGCACCGACCGCACGATGTCCAGAACGAGCGCCATCTCGCGCTCCGCCGCCTCGTCCCGCCAGAGCTGCGTCCTCTCCGGGTAGGGCGCCGTCATCAGCAGCTCGCTCTCCGCCGACGCGAGGTGGCGGCGCAGCTCGCCGCCTCCCGACCAGATCTCCTCCGTCACGTAGGGCATGTAGGGGTGCAGCAGCCTTAGACAGGTGTCCAGCGCGTGCACCAGAACCGGCAGCGGCGAAGCCTCATCGCCGGAGCGCAGCCGGATCTTCGCGATCTCCAGGTACCAGTCGCAGAACTCGTCCCAGAGGAAGTCGTGCATCTCGCGCCCGGCCTCGCCCAGCTCGAAGCGCTCCATCAGGCGCTCCGAGTTCGCCAGCAGCCGCTCCAGCCGCGACAGGATCCAGCGGTCCTCGACCGGCAGCGACATGCGTCGCGACGCATCGAGCGCCTCGACCCTCTGTCCCGGCTCAAGCTGCGACAGGACGAAGCGGGCGGCGTTCCAGAGCTTGTTGGCGAAGTTACGCGCCGCCTCGATCCGCGGCTCCTCGGTGCGCTGGTCGTTCCCGGTTCCCCCGGCCGTGATCAGCTTGAAGCGGACCGCGTCGGAGCCGTACCTCTCTATCAGCTCCACCGGGTCGACCACGTTGCCCTTGGACTTGGACATCTTCTGCCCCTCGGCGTCCTTGACGATGCCGTGGAAGTAGACCCACTCGAAGGGCACGTCGTCCATGGCGAAGAGGCCCATCATGATCATCCGCGCCACCCAGATGAAGATCAGGTCATAAGCCGTCTCCATCACCGTCGTCGGGTAGAAGTAGCGCAGGTCCTCCGTCTCCTCCGGCCAGCCCAGCGTCGAGAACGGCCACAGCGCCGACGAGAACCAGGTGTCCAGCGTGTCCTCGTCCTGGCGGATGTCCTCGGACGCACAGTGGGCGCAGCGCGCCGGGTCCTCGACCGCTACGGTCATCTCGCCGCAGCCCTGCCCTGAGCCTGTCGAAGGAGCCTGCCCTGAGCCTGTCGAAGGGTCGCAGTACCAGACGGGGATGGGATGGCCCCACCACAGCTGGCGGGAGATGCACCAGTCGCGGATGTTCTCCAGCCAGTTCTGGTAGACCTTCGTGTGGCGCTCCGGCACCACCTTGATCTGCTTCTTCTTGCCGTCCGGCCCCACCCAGCCGTCGATGACCGCCTTGAGCGCGTCGCCGGCGATCGACCGCGTCTTGCCGTCCTTCTCGTACTCCTGCTTCATCGCCACGAACCACTGCTCGCTCATCAGCGGCTCGACGACCGTGCCACAGCGGTCGCAGTGGCCGACGGCGTGGCGGTAGGGCTCCTCCTTCGCCAGCAGCCCCTGCGCCCGAAGGTCGCGGAGGATGGCGTCGCGCGCCGCAAAGCGGTCCATTCCCGCGTATGGCCCCGCCTCCTCGTTCATCGTCCCGTCCGGGTTCATCGCGTTCACCGTCGGCAGGCCGTGACGCTCGCCGATCTCGAAGTCCGTCTGGTCGTGGCCGGGCGTCACCTTCAGGGCGCCGGCGCCGAAGTCCGGGTCGACCGCCTCGTCCGGCACGATGGGCAGTTCGCGGCCAATGAGGGGTAGCCGCGCCTTGTGGCCGCGCAGCGGCCGATAGCGGGGGTCGTCTGGATGCACCGCGACCGCCGTGTCGCCGACCATCGTCTCCGGCCGCGTCGTGGCGACGGTGATGTGTTCGCCGGTCTCGCGCCCTGTCTCATCGACGAGCGGGTAGCGGACGTGCCAGAGGAAGGAGTCCTCTTCCTCGTGGTCAACCTCGAGGTCGCTGAGGGCGCTCTGGCAGCCGGGGCACCAGTTGATCAGCCGCTTGCCGCGGTAGATCAGCCCCTTCTCGAACAGGTCGACGAAGATCGTGCGCACCGCCTTCGCCGGGCCGGGGTCCATCGTGAAGCGCTCGCGCGACCAGTCGGCGGAGATGCCCAGGCGCTTGTGCTGGCCGAAGATGCGCACCCGGTTCGTGTTCACGAACTCCCACGTCCGCGCCAGGAACGCCTCGCGGCCGATGTCGTGGCGCGAGAGGCCCTCCTCCGCCAGCTGCTTCTCCATAAGCGAGTGCACGGCGATCGCCGCGTGATCGACGCCCGGCAGCCACAGCGTCGGCCGGCCTTGCATGCGCCGCCAGCGAACGAGGATGTCCTCCACCGTGTCCATCATCGCGTGGCCCAGGTGCAGCTCGCCCGTGAGGTTGGGCGGCGGCATGATGATCGTGTACGGCTCTCCGCCGGGCCTTACGTCGGGCGTGAACGCGCCCGAGGCCTCCCAGCGCTGGTAGGTCTTCGCCTCCACCGCCGCCGGGTTGTAGGCCTTCGGCATCTCCCGTCGCGTCGTCGGTTCAGTCGCCATGCGACCTCTCCCCCTCGTTCCCCCTCTCCGCAGGCAGAGAGGGGGAGGTGCGCTCGGCGAGAGTTCGGCTCACCTCCGCCAGCACACGCTGAAACTCTCCCATGATCTCAGCATTGGAGAAGCGGACCACGGCGAGACCGCGCGCTTCGAGCTCCGCTTGACGAGCGGCGTCCTCAGCGGCAGTGCGTCTGTGGATGGGCCCGTCAATCTCTATGACGAGCTGTGCTTGGCTGCAATAGAGGTCAACTATGAAGCGTCCAATGGGATGCTGGCGGCGAAAGCCGGACGTTCGGAAAGGCCCGCTTCGCAGCGCCTGCCAGAGGCGGTCCTCAGACGGCGTCGGCGAAAGGCGCTTCTCGCGCGCGAGCGGCTTCAGCCCCCGCCAGAGAGCCGGTGGCGTAGACCAGCCCGCGTTGGAGCCCCCCCTCTCTGCTTGCGGAGAGGGGGTGGCGGCAGCCGGGGGTGAGGTCGTTCCCACCTTCGGCATCTCCCGTCGCGTCGTCGGTTCAGTCGCCATGGCTGAGCTACAAGTATAGCGAGGCAGTCGAGAAACGCGGCGGCGCCGACCGGCGCCTAGTCGAGCCCGTACAGCCGGTTCAAGTCCGCGAAGCGCGCCGGGTCAAGCTCGCGCCCTTTGAGTGCCGCGTGGTCGGGCGAGTAGCGATGCACCCGGAAGACGAACGGCATGATTTGGCCGGAAGGCGCCCGGTAGCTGAACGGGCTGATCCACTCCCAAACGACCTCGCCTGCGCGTGTGATCTCGAAGACGCGGCCGGGCGCGCCCTCGCAGACCAGGACGTTGTCGCCCGCCAGACGCTCAGCCCCGGAGATATGGGCGCTGAAGAAGGACGCCTCCGGGTTGCCGGCGTACTGCCAGACCGTGCTGCCGTCCTTCGGGTTGACCTCGACGACCCGCGACCGCGGCATGCCCGGACGGTGCATGCCGTTGTCGAAGACCTGGATGTTGCCGTTACCGAGGGCGGAAGCGTGGTGCTGGTGGTAGACGTTCGGCGCGCCGTACTTCCAGACGAGCTTCCCTGCGCCGTCTATCAGCCCCACCCGGCTGTTGCTGCGACAGGAGAATAGGATCTCGCCCGCCGCCGTCACGTCGAGGCTGTTCGTGTGCGTCCACTCCAGCCGCCGCTCCAGCGGGCAGATCGCGTCGCGTCGAGGGTCGAGCAGCTTCCAGAGGCTGACGCGGCGCACCTCCTTGCCCTTGGTGTCGATCTCGACGAAGTCGTCGCCGAGCATCGGCGGCAGGTTGCGCTCGCGGTAGCCGCCGCGCACGGCGCGCGCCAGCTCCGCCGGCAGCTCGACCCACTCAGGAAACAGCGTGTTGCCGTTCGGCAGGCGCACGAAGTCGTGGTGGATCGCCGGGTTCGCGTGCTCCCAGACGACGTTTCCCTCCCAGTCCAGCTCGCGGAGGTGCGTCGCGCTGCCGCCCAGGCGGCGGATGTTCACCTCGAAAGGAGGCGTCGTGCCGGGCGGTATCTCCGGCGGCCGGATGGAGGCGTCCGTGCCGAGGACGAGGAGGTTGCCCGTCGGCAGGAGCCGGCCGTAGAAGACGCGCAGGTCGGAGAAATGCCAGCGCTGCACGATGCGGCCCGCCATATCGATCAGGTACGTAGAATCGCCGTTCACGGGGGTGACCAGCGTGTAACCCTTCACCGTCTGGGCGGGCGTGTGGTGTGTGAGCCCCGTCTTCCGAAACGGCGACCAGCCCATCAGCCCGCCAGCAGCGCCATTCTCATCGGCGTGAGCGCCTGCGTCACTACAGCTGCACGATGCGAGCGTCTGCCCAGCCCGCGCCGATCTCGAGGATGCCGACCGTGCCAAGGCCGCGTCGGTAGGGTTTGTAGATAGAACCGTGGTCGTTCTGCAGGGTGGGGCTTCCCGGGTTCACGTACAGCGTGCCGTTATCGCGATGCACGAAGGCGCGATGCTCATGGCCGAAGACGACGACATCTGGTTTCGCCTCGGCATGGTTCTCCATCACTCCGTCCCTGCTCAGCCACTCGCCGTCGCTGAATCGGAAGGGCCCGACGTGGGTCAGCCACAGCGTCTTCCCGGCGAGATCCAGGACGTGCCCTTCCTTCACCCGCCTGTCGCCCTTGGCGTAGTCGTCGTCGCCGAGGGCGGCCAGCACGGGCGC